>CAMBES010000026.1 GCA_945865855.1 Rhizobium sp. Q54
TCCACCTCCAGCTCCACCTCCAGCTCCACCTCCAGCTCCACCTCCAGCTCCACCTCCAGCTCCACCTCCAGCTCCACCTCCACCTGCGGCAAGCCAATCAAATGTAGTGGAAAATGGTGGCGTGCCCGGCGGTGGCGGAAACCCTAACAAAAAACCTTCATCCGTTAAATCGAATGTTGCGTCTACATCCAAAGGACAAAGCAGTGGCCAATCACGCTATATGTTCTCCACTAAAGAAGGGGGCAAACCATCATCAGTTAAATCGAGTGCTCCTTCTACTTCTAAAGCCCCAGATTCAACGTCAAGTGGTGGCAAAGGCTATAGGGAAAACAAATCATCAGAATTACGTAAGAAGGCAACGGATGACAAAAAAAATAAGAATAAATAACGCCGACGCTCCAAGCGCCTCTTCAAATCCAAAACAAAAACCTCCTGTTACTTAACAAACAAATATCCAACTCAAAATCACCAACGAAAAAGTAAATTATCTACGCGCGTAGATAATTCAAAAAACACCTTTAGCTCAATAGAATTAAGCAATTCTAATTATCTACAGACCCGATAAAAGGCCTATTGGCGCTAGTCAATCCTAGCTTTAAGACTAATAACCTTTGCGCCCAAATATCTAGTTAGCACTTCCGGCACATTCACTGACCCATCTTCATTTTGATAATTTTCTAAAATCGCCAAAAGCGTGCGACCAACTGCCAGCGCTGATCCGTTCAATGTGTGTGTGAAATGCGTTTTGCCTTCTTTGGTTTTGTATTTGATCGAAGCGCGTCTTGCTTGAAAATCGCCGCAGTTAGAACAGCTTGAGATCTCGCGGTATTTTTTCTGACTCGGCAGCCAAACTTCTAAATCGTAAGTTTTTTGTGCACAAAAACCCATGTCGCCAGAGCAAAGTAGAATTTTACGAAAGGGCAATTCAAGGCGACGTAAAATCTCACAAGAAACATTGGTCATTCTTTCGTGCTCTGCTTCTGAAGCCTCAGCCGAAGTGATTGAAACCAATTCCACTTTTTTAAATTGATGTTGACGAATTAGGCCTTTTGTATCTTTTCCGGCAGAGCCAGCTTCACGACGAAAGCACGGGGTGTAAGCGGTGAAGCGCAAAGGCAATTCGCTTTCCGACAAAGTTTTTTTTGCCACTAAATTCACCAAAGAAACTTCGGAAGTTGGAATTAGCCAGTAACCGTCGGAAGTTGAAAAAGCCTCTTCTGCAAATTTTGGCAACTGCCCCGAAAAGCGCATGGCCTCAGATTTAACAAGGTTTGGCGGCGAAACTTCGCGGTAATTATTTTCAAGCGCGACATCAAGCATAAAATTTGAAAGTGCACGTTCGAGCTGGGCTAATCCACCACTTAAAGTTGAAAATCTTGCGCCCGACATCAAAGCAGATTGCTCGAAATCCAGCATTCCCAACGCTTCGCCAATTTCGTCGTGAGCTTTTGGAGTGAAAGAAAATTTTTTCGGCTCGCCAAATTTTTCGATTTCAACATTGTGATTTTCGTCAGAACCAACCGGAACAGAATCGTGCGGAACGTTGGGAATGGTGGCGAGAAGCTCATTTAATTTTTCATCAACCGAGAAGTCATTTTCTGCTGCGGCAAGTTCTTCATTGATATTTCGTCCAGCTGCCAACAAGACTTCGATTTCTGACGAAACCCAACCAGCCTCTGCAATTCGGCCAGAGCTGTTTACAAAATTAATAAAACCAGATTTTTTTTTCGCTTCAGCCATTTCTTGTGCAAACTTATTTCTCTTTGTTTGCAATTCTTGAATTATGGAAATTTTTTTACGCTTTTCTTCGTCAAGCGTGAGAATGTCTGAAGCTTTGAAGGTCGCGCTTCTTTTCTGCATCGCTGCATCAAATTTTTCTGGGTTTTCGCGAATCCATTTTATGTCTAGCATTTGAATAAGAATTTTTTGGTAATTGAAAAACCTGGATCCCCGCCTACGCGGGGATGACGCGTAAAGAGCGTACTTTACTTCAAGTGTTATCCCCGCGCAGGCGGGGATCCAGGAAATAATCTTTACTCTCTTAATCCAGGCGAAATTTTTCAATGATGAAACTCAACGCAATAAATCTTTCACAAGACCTACTCCGCATTCCGTCTTACTCCGGCGTAAATCCCCAAGTGTTAGAATTTCTTTTCACTCACTTAAAAAATCTCGGCTTCGCTTGTGATCTTTTAGAATTTGATGGATCGAATTCTTATAAAGTTAACAATTTGCATGCGGTTTTTAATCCAAAAAATTCTAGTAAAATTTTGTATTTTGCTGGCCACACCGACGTTGTAAATGAAGGCAACAAAGCCTCTTGGACGCATGATCCTTTTGCAGCAAAAATAGTAGACGGAAAACTTTTTGGACGTGGCGCCGCCGACATGAAATGCGCGATTGCCTGCTTTATTTCTGCGGTTGCAGAGTTCTTAGAAATGCATCCAAATCCCGATTTCGGCATCGGTTTTTTAATCACGAATGACGAAGAAGCAGATGGAATTAACGGCACGGCAAAAGTTTTAGAATGGATGAAAAATTCCGGCAGGAAAATTTCGCACTGCTTAGTTGGTGAGCCGACAAATCCAGAAAAATTTGGCGAAATGATCAAAATCGGACGCCGCGGATCTATTGGCTTCAAGATTAAAATAATCGGCAAACAAGGTCATGTTGCTTACCCAGATATCGCGCTAAATCCAATTACAATTTTGATCTCACTTCTGAAAATTTTAAAAGATCATCGCCTTGATGAAGGCACAAAATTCTTTGATCCAAGCAATCTTGAAATCACCTCAATCTCTTCACAAAATCTCGGCGGCAACGTAATTCCAAATGAGGCCGAAGCCTCTTTTAACGTGCGTTTCAACGATTTGCACTCTGCACAATCGATTCTCGATTTAGTAAAATATGCTTGCGAAAAAACCATCGGCTTCGGCGCGAAATACGAACTTACTCATCGAACAAGCGGTGAAAGTTTTTTGAGTGATCCAAAATTTTTAGCAGAAATTGTCGTTAAAGCTTCGGAAAAAATCACCGGCAAAAAACCAGTTTTGAGCACAACGGGCGGAACTTCTGACGCTAGGTTTATCAAGGACTATGCCGAAGTAGTCGAAATAGGATTAATAAATAAAACTGCTCACAAGATTGACGAATTTTCTGAAATTTTTGAAATCGAACAATTACAAAAAACCTACCTAGAAATCTTGCGAAAATTTTAAATTTTATGTGTAAATAGAAAATTTAAAATGATCTGCTAAATCTTTACAGCAAAGGCTCTAACCCAAATAAAAAATATTTATTTGAGCAAAAATGACAATCTTCAAAATTCAAGATCAAGAAATTATTAACGGCATTTGTCCAGAAATTCCAGAAGGCACGACGGAGGTTGATTTATCTGGCTGCTACGAACTCGAAACAATCCCAAAAATTCCTGGGACGGTTAAGAAATTGGATCTTGCATGGTGCGGAAGTCTTGAAGTCTCGCCAGAAATTCCCGAAGGTGTTGAAGAAATTGATTTTTCTAACTGCATAAAACTCGAAACAATCACTAACATTCCTGAGTCGATTCAAAAATTAAATCTTGAAAGGTGCGAAAGACTTCAAACCTTACCAGCCTTTGCTGAAGGAGTTGGGGAAATTAATTTGTTTGGCTGCAAAAGCCTCAAAATAATTCCTAACATTCCTACAGCGGTTAGAAAATTAAATTTTGGACGTTGCTTTAAGCTTGAAGCCTTGTCAGAGATTCCCGAAGGTGTTGAAGAGATTAATTTACTTGATTGTAAAAGACTCACAACAATTCCAAACCTTCCTGAGACGATTAAAAAATTAAATCTTGGGGGATGGGAAGAAATTCGGATCTTACCAATTCTTCATGAAGGAATCGAAGAGATTGATCTATCTGACTGCTACAGTCTCGAAACAATTAGCGACATTCCTAGGACGGTTAAAAAATTAAATCTTCAAAGGTGCGAAAGGCTTAACTTAACTTTAGAGTTAATCACCAGACTAGAAGAGTTAGAGGAGCAAGAATGTGAAATAATATATCCCGAACACTTCAATCCAGATATTTTGTCAGCTAAGGCTAAAGAAAAGCTGGCTCAAATAACTAAAAATTACCGAGAAGAAAATCCAGATCAAACTTCATCTTCTTCAAGTATTACAACTGTATTAAATCGCTTTCTAACCGAAGGAATTGGCCAGAGATCGGAGGAAAGTAATCAGGAAAAAAGAGCACGAGAAATTGCACAATCAACATTGCCAATTCTGGAAATTTTAGAAAAAAATCCGCATCTTTTGCCATTAGTGGATAAAATTGCCGGAGAATTTCTTGCTGGCTGCATTAATCAGCCAGTTAGAGGCTGGTCAGAAGTTGTGGCATTAATGGCAATCGCTGCACAGAGTTATATTTTGGATCGGCTAGAAGCAACAAAGCAGATTTTTACTCTCGATTACATCGCTGGCTTTGTTAGTGAATTGCCCGAAGACCAAAAAGTTGGAGAGATGTTTGAAGTAGAAGCTGGCAACGCTCTTTACCGCGAAGTGCATAAGATGTTGGTAGGCAATAAAACTTTGAAAGAACCTTGGCTTGGAGTGCCTGGACCGATTTCTTACGAACAATCAATCAGATCTTTTTTAACAGAAGAAAGAATTCAGAGAGCAACAAAAGAAGTTGAATCTCAAATTATTTCTCTGACTGAAGAGGATCTTGCAGAAAGGATCTGCGAATCTCAACACAGTCGAGCATGGGGCGAGATTTGCTTCTTCGAGGAGGCTAAAGAAATCAATGAATCTTACGCAAAACATCGCGCAGAGTTTGCCGAAAAAGATCCTGCTAAATTCACCAAGCAAGATATCGAAAAACTTAAAGAAATCGACCTCAAACAAGCAGAAGATTTAGCTAAAAAAATAAAAGGAGAAACTCTCGCGCAGCTAGCAAGAACAAAGAGTGGGAACCAGGCGGAAGAATTTGATGGATCTAAAATTCAGCAAGAAGGCGTGACCGCTAAGCCTTTAACAATAGTAAGAGTTCTATCCAAAAAATCTCTGGAACCGCCTGTTAATTCAAAGGGAGCTAGAGCTAGTGAGTAAATTCTTGAATTCGAATGAATTACATAAATCTTACTTCGAAATCCTTAATACATTTTAAAAATGTCTAAATTAAACGAACTAATACTTACTTTTTTTTATTTCGGAAAATTCCCAAAAATTCCTGGAACAGTTGGATCGGCGGTCACCATTTTTTTTTGGCTTGCATTAACTTCCATTTTCTGCGGCCTTGAAATGTCGCTTGCGGACCAAAATATTATCTGGGTGGTATTTTTGGTAATCGCCTTTTTCTATGGCTCATTGGCGATTCCGACTTATCAAAAACAATTCAAACTTAAGCAGATCGATCACAAAACAATCGTGCTTGATGAAGTGATTGGTCAGATCATTGCTTTGCAACCAGGTTTTATTTTAATGCATGAATATTACTTCAGCGATTTCAACTTAATCGCAATCCATCTCATATTTTCTTTTCTTACTTTCAGATTTTTTGACATTACAAAACCTTCTTTGATTGGTCGTGCTGATCGCATGAAAAGTGGCGTGGGCGTAATACTAGACGATATCTTAGCCGGCATCGCAGCAGCATTGGCAAGTCTGGTTCTGCTTAAATTGACATTGCTGATTCGTTAAATAATTTGCTCGCGCTTTCACATTTTTTTTCTCCCTTAAATGGAACAAATTTTACCGCAACTACTTGAACTTTTTTTGTCAAAAATTCTGCCAACTCTCGGCTGGATTTTACTAATCGTCCTTCCGCTTCTTGGCGCCGTTGCTTACCTAACTTTAATGGAACGTAAAGTTATCGCCGCAATGCAGCTTCGTAAAGGCCCGAACGTAGTTGGTCCTTTTGGTTTGTTGCAGCCTCTTGCCGACGGTTTGAAGCTGATGCTTAAAGAAGTCATCATTCCAACCGCAGCCAATAAAGTTTTATTTTTTCTCGCTCCAATCATCACTTTCGTTCTTGCCTTGATTGGCTGGGCGGTAATTCCATTTTCTGAAACTTTTGTGATCGCCGACATTAATGTTGGCATCATGTATCTACTCGCCACTTCATCTCTTGGTGTTTACGGCATCATAATTGCGGGCTGGGCGAGTAATTCGAAATATGCATTTCTTGGCGCAATTCGCTCTTCAGCGCAGATGATTTCTTACGAAGTTTCAATTGGCTTGATCATTATTTCTGTCGTTCTCTGCGTTGGCTCTTTGCGACTTAACGACATCATTCTCGCACAAAAAGATCACTGGTTTATTTTGCCAATGCTGCCGATGTTCTTCTTATTTTTTATCTCTGCTCTTGCTGAAACTAATCGTCACCCATTCGATCTTCCGGAAGCAGAATCTGAGCTAGTCGCTGGTTATAATGTTGAATATAGCTCAATGCCATTTTCAATGTTCTTCCTCGGTGAATATGCCAATATGATTTTGATGTCGGCATCAGCTTCGATTCTCTTTCTTGGTGGTTGGTTGCCTCTTTTTGAATCCTTGTCATTCATTCCTGGTCCGATTTGGCTGATGGCAAAAATCTTCTTTTTACTTTTCTGCTTCATCTGGGTTCGCGCTACTCTGCCGCGCTACCGTTACGATCAACTAATGCGCTTAGGCTGGAAAGTATTTTTACCGCTCTCATTAATTTGGGTTGTCGGCACCGCCACTTACATCGTTTATTTTAAATAAAATGAAACTTTTCAGAATCGCTTACGCCTTCTTCTTAAAAGAAATTTTCTTCGGCCATCTCAAAACCTTGTCTTTTCTTTTTAAGAAAAAACTTACGATCAACTATCCTTACGAAAAAGGCCCGCTTAGCCCCCGCTTCCGTGGTGAACATGCTTTGCGCCGCTATCCAAATGGTGAAGAAAGATGTATCGCCTGCAAACTTTGCGAAGCAATTTGCCCAGCGCAAGCAATCACAATTGAAGCCGAGGAAAGAGCTGATGGATCACGTCGCACCACCAAATACGACATCGACATGTTGAAATGTATTTACTGCGGATTGTGCCAAGAAGCCTGTCCGGTCGATGCCATTGTTGAGTCGCCAAATTTCGAATTCGCCACCGAGACTCGCCAAGAGCTTTACTACGACAAAGAAAAACTTCTCGCTAATGGCGACCGCTACGAATATGCGCTGCAAAGCAATATCGAAGCTGATTTAAAGCATCGTTAAAATGAACTTCACACTAGATTTATTCTACATCTTCTCATTCGTTTTGGTCTCTTCGGCCCTTGCCACCATTAGTGCGCGCAACATGGTGCATGCGGCGATGTTTTTGATTTTAGCATTCGTCAATGCCTCGGCACTTTTTATTTTGCTTGGTGCCGAATTCTTAGCGATGCTCTTGATCGTTGTTTATGTAGGCGCAATCGCGGTGCTATTTTTGTTCGTGGTAATGATGCTGAATGTTGATGTTAAGCGCGAAAATGAAGTTAATCGCAAGCGTCCGATCTTTATTTTAGTAGGCGTTGTGCTCTTTACTGAAATTTTGCTCATCATCAAATTTTCAACAGTAAAATTTTATGAAACCAAAACTCTCTTCCCAACTCCAACAGAAATCAGCAACACTTCGGCGATTGGCAATGTTCTTTACACCGATTTTATCTTGCCTTTCCAACTAGCTGGAGCGGTGCTTTTTGTCGCGATGATTGGTGCGATTGTTTTAACAATGCGCGACAAAGCTCGTCCGATTAAAAAACAAAATATCGCCGAACAAGTAGCGCGCAACAAAGCCACTTCACTTGAAGTTGTTAAGGTGAAAAGTGGCGAAGGAATTGATTTATAAATTATGAACGGACTCGAACTACAAGACTTCATCACTTTATCCGCACTTCTCTTTTGCATTGGAGTTAGTGGGATTTTTCTTAATCGCAAAAATGTGATTTCTTTGTTGATGTCAATTGAAGTGATGCTGCTTTCGATCAATATTAACTTCGTAGCCTTCTCTGCCTTTTTGCATGATCTAGTAGGGCAAATTTTTGCTATTTTTGTTCTAACTGTTGCTGGCGCTGAAGCCGCGATTGGGTTAGCTATTTTGGTAATTTATTTCCGCACTAACAGAACGATTGAGATTAAAGATATCTCTTCGCTTCGAGGTTAGAAAATCATGAACACATCACTCTTCGATAAGCTTAGAGTGACATCATTAGCGATATTTTTTCTCCTCTCTTCTTCGGCATTTGCACAAGATTCCTGCGATAATATACCGCTTTATTACGATCAAATTCTTCAGGAAGTTTCTAAGAAAAATCCTGAAGCGATTTCTCAACTTCCAGATTGTTTTAGACTTGATCGCACCTTGATTCTCAAGGCTGTTTTAATTGATCCATCACAATTTCAAAACGCTGCTGATACACTTCAAGAAGATCAGATTTTCATTTCTCGTTTACTAAAAATCAGTCCCGAAATTCTACAATTTGCTGCGCCAGAAGTGCGTTCCGATCCGGCTTTTATGGAGAAAGCTACTTATCTAAATCGCCCTGCCCTGCAATATGCTTCTTGGACTTTACTCGACAATAAACTCTTTATGCGCCGCATGATTGAGATTGATTCACTCAATTATAAATTCGCTTCCGATCGCCTCAAACTACTTCCAGAATTTGCTACTCGGGCTTTTTCCGATAATGGTTTATTGCTTGAATTCGCGCCGCAACAAATCAAATCAGATAAAAAATTAGTCAAAATTGCAGTGATGTCGAATGTTGCCGCTCTTAGCTTCGCAGCTGATTTACTAAAAGAAGATAAGGAGCTAAAAAAATTAGCAACGATACAAAGCTCGATCAAATCGCCATAAGATTTACAGAAATTTCTACAGGAAAATTATTTGGTTGACGCTGGGAAAAAGAATCTCGGAAAAATCGTCGGAAATAAAGCCAAATTCTTTCCTAAAAATAAAATTATTGATCACGGCTACATTACCAAGTGGCAAAGAATTCCAGATCTATCCAAAGAAAATTGGCGCTTAATCGCGGCTAATAGTCGCAATTACCAAGATTCCTGGCGCGAAGATTTTAAAAAATATCCCGGCCTTGTGAAGAAAATCGAAAAATTTTTTCTTAATCACACTGTTGCGGAAAATACCGTAGAAAATCTAACCACCACTTTTTTGTGGAAGATAAAAAGCAAACCTTTGACTTTTGCCTTCAATCTCTATCTTTTGCGCGACAGCACCGACGCTGATCTTGGACCAGATTTTGTTGATGTATCTTCGCTCACCGCAATCGTTACAAAACGCGCTGGCAAGTGGGAAATGACGGTGGTGGAAGTTATTTTTGACAGCGAAGAAAAAACTAAGATCAGCTACGAAGATGGATTGAAGCACTACGTTTTATGGGACCTTTACCTCAACGACAAAAAAGACAAAAGTCCGAAACTTATTTTTAAAGTATCTGATCCATTTGGTGAACATTTTGAAGTTTTTGAAGAACAAAATAGCGGGAAATATCAAAAGGTAATTGCCTCATCCTCATCCGCTATCCTTGGCGCAAAAAACTGATGATTCCTTTAGAATTTGCGGCCAAACCCTTCTAACGATTCAGGGAAGACGAAGGTAGGTGATCGCTTGCGAAATATTTTATGCCTAGAGCTTCAAGCTCTTTTAGCCTCTTAACATCATTCACCGTCCAGGCAAAAATTTCTTGGTTGGAAAATTTTTTGACAAAATCTGCGTCGATAAATTCGTGAAAAATTGAAATGAACTTAACTTCGTTTTGAGTGCAGATTTTTTCTAGCTCAGAAATTTTATTACTTTCTCCGCAAGCAAAAATAAATTTAACGTCCTTGCCAAATACTCTTCGTGCTTGCGCTATTGCTTCACTATCTAGCGCAAATGTCGCCAAAAATATTTGCTCGAGATTGATTTTTGCTTTTTTGATCTCGTAAAAAATTAGCTCCAAAGCGTCTTTGGCATTGCTCTCATCTAAATTTTTACAATCGAGCCAGTAAGTCATTTCATTGCCGAGACGCAAATAATCACATAAAGTTGGAAGATCTTCACCTTCAGGCTTATTGTGTTTTACCAAAAGTGCTCCATTCAAAAACCACAGATCAAATTCAATATTGCGAAATCCCGCTCGATAAGCAGCTTCAAGACTTGCAATTGAATTCTCCGGACTATTTTTTGTAACTAATCCTCGATGCGCAAAGATCATGACAAAATTAATTTTAGTTGAAACTACCTACCCAAACTTACGTTCCGCGAAAAATCTCGCGAAGATTTTATTAAGCAAAAATCTTGCTGCTTGTGTGCAACTTTGTGAAGTCAAAAGCATGTATTTCTGGCAAGGCGAATTACAGAATGACCGCGAAATTTTACTGCGTATCAAAACTAAAAATTCGCTTTACCAAGCTGTAGAAAAAATTATTCAAGAACATCATTCTTACGAGATTCCACAAATCTTGGCAATTCAGATAGATCATGGCTCTAAGGCATATTTAAACTGGCTCGACTCTCAAACAGAAACAACTGGTAAATAAGTTTGCGATTTCTAACTTCCGTTCGAATTTTTCTTGGCCGTTTTGCGCCAATATTTACTACCATTTTTACAATCAGCTGAAGCAGTTATTCCTAGGATTTTTATGTTATTCTCATCAAACAATCTTATCTCCACCTAGGTAAATAGCCGTTCCTTCCGCTATTAATTTCAAGGAACATGAAAACAATTTTAATCGACGCCGCCCACCGCGAAGAAACCCGAATCGCAGTTTTAGAAAATGGAATCCTCCAGGATTTTGATCGTGAAGCCATCGCCATTAAACAAATTAAAGGCAATATTTATCTAGCAAAAGTAACCAGAGTTGAACCTTCTCTTCAGTCTTGTTTTGTTGATTATGGCTCAGACCGTCACGGCTTTTTACCATTTGCTGATATTCATCCCGACTTCTATCAAATTCCTGAAAGCGAAAGACAAAAGTTTCGCGACATGAATAGCCAAGCTCCACGAAATGATGACGAAGACAATACTGAATCAGAAGAAAGAGATCGTGGCAATGGCCCTAGAGACAGAGAAGGTAACAAAGACGACAATGAGGACTCAATAACAACTGGCGCTCATTCTGTTGAAGATGAAACAGGAGCTTATCGCGGCAATGTTCATAACATCTACAAGCGCTACAACATCCAAGAAGTAATTAAGCCCGGCCAATTAATTTTAGTACAAACCTCCAAAGAAGAGCGCGGCAATAAGGGCGCGTCGATGACGACTTACATCTCAATCGCCGGTAAATATTGCGTGCTTATGGCTAACACGCCAAATAAGGGCGGTGTTTCAAAGAAGGTTGATAATTTCCGCGATCGCAAACTTTTGCGCTCAATTTTAAATGAACTCAACACTCCAGCTGATCGCTCAGTAATCATCAGAACCGCTGGTGTCGGCAAAAAACCCGAAGACATCAAGCGCGACTGTGATTATCTCAACAGATTGTGGAGCAACATCAAAGAAACTGCTGATTCATCAACTGCGCCAGCCTTTATTCACGCGGAAGATGATGTAATCAAAAGATGCATTCGCGACGTTTACAACGAACATGTTGGCGAAGTAATCATCGAAGGAACTGAGGCCTTTAACACCGTTCTTAACTTTGTGAAGCTGACCATGCCTGGCTCTGCTCACAACATCAAATCGCACGAAGAGCGTGTGCCGATTTTTAATAAATATCGCGTCGAACAACAAATCACTGCGCTCTACGAAAAAAATATTAACCTTCCATCTGGCGGCTCAATCGTAATTGATCACACTGAAGCTCTAGTGGCAATCGACGTAAACTCTGGTCGCGCCACTCGCGAAATCGGCGTCGAAGAAACAGCCTTCGCAACTAATCTCGAAGCAGTTAAAGAAATCGCTAAACAACTTCGTCTCCGCGATTTGGCCGGTCTGGTTGTTATCGATTTCATTGATATGTATGACCAAAGACATCGTCGCAACGTTGAAAGAGTTTTGCGCGATGAATTAGAAAATGATCGCGCCCGCATTCAAATCGGCCGCATCAGTGTTTTTGGCTTGCTTGAAATGTCGCGCCAACGCCTTGGTGCCAGCTTCTTTGAAACAATTACCGAGCCTTGCAAACATTGTGCCGGAACTGGTTACGTTCGTTCAGTAGAAATTTTGGCTGTCAGCATTTTGCGCGCAATTCGTCATTCTTGTTCTGATAAGCAAGCCGGCGTGATTTACGTTTACACCAACTCTGAAACCATCGCCTACATCATGAATTTCAAGAAACATGAAATCATGGCGACCGAGAGAAATTATGATGTTCATATCTTCATGCATCAAGGTGATGATGTTGGTTCGCAAGGCTTCAACATCAAGAGACGCAAGAGTTTGTCTGATGACGAAAGACGCGAAATCGAAATGCAAGTTACAACCGGAAAAGTGAATCAACTTGGCTTGGAAAAGAGCTATTTTGACAACGCTTCTTCTGGAGATGAGGCAGCATTAGAATCTGATCGCGGCAATCGCAAACCGCGCGACAATAACAGAAGAAAAAACAACAACCGTCGTGGCGATAACAGAGATCGCTTAAATAATAATCGTAATGAAAAGAAATCATTTTTCGGAAAATTATTCTCATTTGGAAATAGCTCTAACTAAAAATAGAAGCAAAAGTTAGGCGTAAAAAAACCGACAATCTTCTAAATTTTTTCAGGAGATTGTCGGTTTTTTTATTATAGAAAAATGATTCTTTAAGAGATTAGTGGCTTTGAAAGAAACTAATTGCTACAGGCCCCTAACCCCTGTTCTGAGGCGCCTCTATCAACTCGTTCACTTCCAGTAAGAGTTATCGTTAATGCAGGAACTTGTTGAGTAGTACCGTCTTCAGCTGAAATAGAACCTGCCCCAGCTTCGGCAATGCCCCCATTTTTTAAGACACTCTCTCCCTCTCCAAATTGATGAAATCCCAGCTTAAGTTTTCACTTTCGCTGGGCTAATTTTAATCCATCAATTTTCAGGAG
>CAMBES010000027.1 GCA_945865855.1 Rhizobium sp. Q54
CTTTGGTCATGTTTCGGTGGCGCCGCCGCTAAAGATGTTAAAGAGCTGGGGGCCAGCTCTACACTCATCTGTCACGCTGATGAAAAATTTGAAACCTTAGTCCCAACAACCCTTAGTAAGATCATTGCTGCGGAAACGCAAACTGGTCGCGAAAGTTTTCTCGATAGTTTTTTGCACTCGCCAGAAACAGTAACTTTTTCCTACTGCCCAAAAATAGGTGGTGAAGTATTAAAGCACACCGCTCGTCGCTCAAGCCGAGCAATAACTGTCGACGATGAATTATCGCAACATCTAGAGGAGAAATTTAAAAAATTTTCTTTATTTCTTACTGACGCAGGATTGCCGACGGATGATCTTTCGGCAGCAAATCTCTCAGCAGAAGATATACAAAAATACCTAGAAGAAGACATTCTTCTCTCTGCATTGCGTGACGATCCTAAACGACTACAAAAATACTCTTTAGTGGAAGATTCATCGAGCAACAAAAAATTTAATCTCAACCAAATAACAATTGCCCAAATTCAAGTAAGTCCAATGGTTTGGGCTGCAAAAAATGGTCACTTAGAATCTGTTAAGACGTTAATTGATTGTGGGGCGAATGTTAATTTTAAGAACACGGATACTGGAACCACAGCTCTTATGTACGCCTCACAAAATGGTCATACAGATGTAGTTAAAAAACTAATCTTAGTTGGAGCTGATATTAATATTACGAGTGATGCTGGAGCCACAGCTCTTATGTCCGCCTCACAAAATGGTCATACGGGCGTAGTTGAAGAACTAATCTCGGGTAAAGCTGATGTTAATATTGAGAATGATAAAAAACTCACAGCGCTAACATTGGCCTTAATAAATGGTCACACAGAATCTGCTAAGGTGTTAATAGAAAATGGGGCAAATGTTAATTTTAAGAACAATGCTGGATTCACACCTCTTATGTTCGCCGCACAGGATGGTCATACGGATGTAGTTAGAGAACTAATCTTAGGTGGAGCTGATGTTAATTTTACGGACAATGTTGGAGCCACAGCTCTTATGCACGCCTCGCAAAATGGTCATACAGGTGTAGTTAGAGAACTAATCTTAGGTGGAGCTGATGTTAATATTGAGGATGATAAAAAACGCACAGCGCTAACAGTGGCCGCAGCAATGAATCGCGCACAATCTGTTCAGGTGTTAATAGAAAATGGGGCGAATGTTAATTTTGCAAAAGATGGTGGATTCACAGCTCTTATGTCCGCCGCACAGGATGGTCATACGGATGTAGTTAAAGAACTAATCTCAGGTGGAGCTGACGTTAATTTTAAGAGCGATGCTGGATTCACAGCTCTTATGTTTGCCTCAAACAGTGGTCATAAAGACGTAGTTAACGAACTAATCGCAGGTGGAGCTGACGTTAATTTTAAGAGCGATGCTGGATTAACAGCTCTTAGTTTAGCCTTAAAAAGAGACGAAAAAGATCCGATTTATGAAATACTAAAGACTTCTTTGGATGGGCCAAAATTAAATACTCAAAAAAATCGGCCCGCTTCCCAGAGCCCGAGCTCCTTAATCGTAGGCACTCCAAGCACATCAATCACTGCTATGGCTGCGACAGCCTTTTTTGTAGTAGCGGCAGCTGCTTTATTTATGTGGAAACGCAAAGGCAGATACACTGATCAAGAGTCTCGTCCTCGTGCAGATGGCGTAAAGAATCCTCTAGCAGAGAAAACTAAAAAAGACGCGAGAAATGACAAACCTAAAGGTAAAACTTCGTAGAAAGTCACGAGGTCATCTCAAATAATAATCTCCAGAAAGATATTTTTAGGAAGAAGATTGAGCAATTTGCGCAGCTTTAAAGATTGTCATTTGAAGTTGAGCCCCCACTTAGAATCCAAACTTTAAATTTGTTATTACGAGAAATTAGGCGAGACATCAATCCCAAGTTAATTACGAGACAATATCCAAACAAGTAAACCGATTGCGGATAAATTTCGCATTAGCCACGCAATCTTGATATTGCTTATTCGAAAGCCCCAGAGATCTCGCCGAAGTTTTAATTTTAAAATGCTTAAAAATTTCTTTTAAAAGCGATTCGTCGAGATGAATTTTTTGCAGCTCTTGTTTAAGTTTTGGCCAATTGATTTTCTTAAGTTTTAACGCCGTTTTAGCCGCGTATTCTATTTCGCACTGCTTCGTGATTTTCTTGAAAAAGAAACCGCTCTTTAAGTTTTCATTGCGAGCCTTGCGCAAAGAAGAATGGCAATCCATTTCTATCTTAATTGCTGCCTCACTTTTCTCTTCGCAATAATGAGAAAGAAAATCTTTTTGCAACTTTGCGCTAGTCAAAGTAGTCACCGCAATCATCTCTCCATGCAATTTATTCTTGGCAACTTCTGGGTATTTCATTTCAATCGCATGAGAAATTAAATGTTCCGACTGGCTAGCGGGATAAGAACCTTTTGCCATTGTCATCCCCTCCCCCGAGAGCAATAAAATATTCATCAAAAGCTGTAAAAATTCTTCATCTTGTAAAGAAAATTTACGAAAATTTTTGACAAAAAATTTCATTTTTTTGCGCAATAGTTCGAAAGGCTTTGCACTAAATTTTGTTCCTAAAAGCTTGTGAGACAAATACCAATCAAACCAACAAGAATAAAAACATAAAGAGTCGCCGATGCCAGCCTTGATTAGCCTCAAGGGCGCAGATTTCAAAATTCTTAAATCATAAAAAACTGTTTCTGGCAATGTTGCGGGTAAAGTTTTTTTGTGACCATCGATCGTGATTGAAGCATTTTTTGACAAATAGCCATTCATCGAAGGAGCTGATGCAAAAACGGCGTAGGGAATTTTTTCCCGAGCAGAAGTAAACTTACACAGATCGTTGATAGTGCCACTTCCGAGAGCTAAAATGAAGTCGCAATTTTTTACCTCTTTAGCAATAATTCTAAGATTTTTTTCATCAGGCCTTGGATCTTCCAGGAATAAATTTTTTGCATGTTCTTTCAGAAAATTTTCAGGGAAAAATTTCTGACAATTTTGCCAAATTGCCTTGTCGGTAACGAAGAGAGTTTTTGTCATTCCAAAAATCTTGTGAGATAAAATTGTCTTTCTACGTTGCCCCGCCCTTCAAATCACCTCTTTTTTTAATGGAAAATCTTCAATTATTTTTACTCGTTTTGCAGGTAATCGTTGCTGTTGTAATGGTTTTTTTAGTTCTGTTACAAAAATCTGACGGCGATTCTCTAAGTGGAATAGGTGGCGGCTCCGGTGGCCTAGGCTCTGCAATTTCAAGCAAAGCAACCGCAAATGCTCTAAGCAAAGCCACTATGATTTTAGCTGCTTTATTCATGTTGAACTGTTTGATTCTCGCTTCTCTTTCCAATGCATCCAATAACGCATTAAAAAACGATCTTGAAAAAGTAATTCAAGAACAAGAATCCACCGCAACTCCTGCGGCAGCAACAACTCCAACGGTTCCTCCAATTCAGTAAAAAATGAAAGTTACAGCTCTTAATGCAACTCATCGCGCGCAAGGTGCAAAAATGGTTGAATTTGCTGGCTACGATATGCCAGTTCAATATTCAGATGGAATGTTGAAAGAACATGAATGGACGCGCTCTGGTAATGTCGGAATTTTTGATGTTTCGCATATGGGACAATTCATTGCTGAAGGTGCAGAAGTGATAAAATTCTTATCTTATATCACTCCAACAGATTTCTCTCTAAGCACTCCCGCTCTGGCTAAATACACCGTTCTTACCAATCCAGAAGGCGGAATTATTGATGATCTAATCATCACCAAAATCACCGACACAAAATTCTTCATCGTGCTTAATGCCGGTTGCAAAGAAAAAGATATAGCTTGGATTCGCAAGAATTTATGGGGAGGAGTTTCTTTCACCGAATTGTCCGATCGCGCTCTAATCGCCATTCAAGGTGAAAAAGCCGAAGAAGTTCTAAATAGATTTTTAGCTTCAGGGAATTTGGCTGAATTGCGTTACATGAATCTCGGCACTTACCAATTCAAAAATGGTGAAGAAGTTTTTATCGGTCGCACCGGTTACACTGGTGAAGATGGCTTTGAAGTTTCGATCAAAAATTCTGCCGTAGCACAATTCTGGCTAGATCTTTCTGCTCAATCTGAAGTTAAACCAATCGGGCTCGGCGCTCGCGACTCACTTCGTTTAGAAATGGGCTACCCTCTTTACGGTCACGACTTAGATGACACAACTTCGCCAGTTGAAGCTGCGATTGGTTGGGTAGTTAGCAAATCAAATACAAATTTCATCGGCGCAACTCGCGTTCTTAAAGAAAAAACCGAAGGCGCAAAACGCAAAAGAATCGGTGTTAAGTTGCTTGATCGCGGCATCGCTCGCGAAGGCACCGAGATTAGAAAAGATGGTCAAAAAATTGGCGTGTTAAGCTCTGGTGGTTTTTCGCCGAACCTCAAAGTTTCCATCGGTCAAGGCTATTTCGAAACAGCTTCAGCTAAAGTTGGCGATGCTGTATTTGCAGTAGTAAGAGATCGTGAGATCCCGGCAATTCTAACTTCGCCAGTGTTTGTCGAAGCAAAAACCAAATCAGTTAAAAAATAGGAGAAACATGAAATTTACTAAAGATCACGAATGGATTAAAGTTGAAGGCGATGTCGCTACAATTGGCATCACTGATTACGCTGCTGAAGCTCTAGGAGAATTAGTTTACGTAGAATTGCCAAAAGTTGGAAAGACTTACAGCAAAAGTGATGCTTTCGCGGTTGTGGAATCTTCTAAATCTGCAAGTGACGTTTACATCCCCGTTGCTGGTGAAGTTGTTGGTGCGAATAACGCCCTCACCTCTCAACCAGAATTGATTAATAACTCAGCTTTCACAGATGGCTGGATCGCTAAAGTTAAAATGAGCAACCTTGCTGATCTAGATGAAACAATGGACGAAGCTGCTTACAAAGAATTTTTGAAGAACAGCTAAAAAGCCAAACTTCTGGCATCCCCTTGGTATCCCAGGATTAAAGGATGTCTTCACCATGCAAATACCCGCCATTCTTTGAAAGAATGGCGGGTATTTTTTTTAAAATTTATACAGATAGCTAAAAGTAGTTCCAATCAAACCGCCGCTTTTTCCGTCCTCTCTGACATTGGCACGACTAATATCGACAGTAAAATTATCAGTAAATTTGTAACCTATCGAAAATTGAATTTGACGATCGGCGCTATCAGATCTTTGTGGCTGATTAATGTCGCGAGTAACCACGGAAGCGGAAGCGATCCAAGCGCTATATTTACCAATTATCGCCAATGTTACGTAGCGCGCATTACGACTAGTCTCACCCCCAAAATTTCCAATCTGAACTACTTCCATGAGAGGAATAACAGAGGTGTCTCGACTAATTTTATAAAGATATTCAGATCCAATGACGCGACCTATTTCACGAGAGCGACCATCAATTTTACCAACCGCAAGGCTTCGGTAACCAAAATTATAAAACCAATTTTCAATCCCAAAAAGATTTTTTCCCTCCATCGAAAGTGAGTAGGAAGACATGGCCCCGCCATTGCCAGAAACTTTGCTGCTGCCATTGGCAGTGCCGCGCTTGTTAATGGCGCTATTGCTTAAACCAGTAGTGTCATTCATGAATGTATTGAAGGTGATTTGACTTCCTTCAAGCAACGCAGTTATGCCGGCTCCGAGCTTTTCTCTTAGGTTATAATCTTCGTTAAATTGAGAAGCGAAAACCCCAATTCTTTTTGATTTACGCCAAGCCGTTCCAAATGTTGGATCGAATTTCCCAGCAAAAAATCGCATGTCTTCATTCTCAAAATTGATCTTCAATTCTTCGACCAAAAGTGCTTCTTGACGAACATTTAACAAACTGCGATCTGATTGAAAAAGAGTTCTATACCTTTCCGAATTCGTCGAATCGCGCGTGGTCAAAACATTATTGGGCTGCAAGCGCCACTGAGTTTTTGTCGACCAATTTCGATTAAAATTTAACGAAATATTTGGCTCGATATAAATAAATCCATTATTTGGCGATACCCCTTCTTTATTAGTCGAAATCACGCGATCAGCTTGCATCTGCATCAAAACATCGCCGGTAACATTCGGGAATTGCTTGGGCGCTTCTGCATAAAGCGCGCAAGGAAATAGCAAAAAAATCGCTAAGAGCTTTTTCATAAATTAAAACTTGGGAAGTATTATGGTTACAGAAGTGCCAACACCGATCTCACTTTCTATTGCGATTTCACCACCATGCATTTCAACAAAATGCTTAGTTAAATAAATTCCAATTCCAGTGCCTGCGACAGCAGTAGCATTTTTAGCACGAAAAAATTTCTTTCCAATGCTTGAGACATCTTCTTCTGGAATTCCGATACCTTCATCAATCACGCGCAAAGCAACCTTCTTATCATTTGATTTAGCCAAAATCTTCACCGTTGAATTATTTTTCGAATATTTAATGGCATTGGCGACGATGTTAGTAATCGAGTGATCAATCAATTTTGAGTCACCATTAAATTCACGATCAATCTCATCAATGCGGCAAATAATTTTGATATTTTTACCAGTCGCTAAAGTGGAATTTTTTTCAATAATTTCATTAACAAGATTCTTAAAATTAAAAGGGCTCCGCTCGAGCTTTATTGCACTTTCTCCACTCTCAATTTTCGCTAAATTCAAAACGCTACTGATTAATCCATTCATACGCTGAACACCGCTTTTAATGCGCTCCAAAGATTTATTTAGTGACTCATCGATGATATTGTGATTTTTAACTTTGCGCCCAACCAACTCGCGCGTGCTGTCAATTATTTGTAGCGGCGTTTTGAATTCATGAGACACCAAAGCAACAAACTCATTCTGCATCTTGCGCATCTCTTGTTCATGTTTGAGCGCCTCTCGAAGCTGAATTGTCTTTTCCATCATGGTTTGATTACTAATCATCACGCGATCAATTGATTCAGAGCGATCTAGCGCAATTGAAAATTGATCAGAAATAGTTTCGATTAACTCAATTTCATCTTCGAGCCAAATGCGAGGACTAGATTGAAGGATGTAAATTCCACCATTAATCTTGCCGTTAAAAGTTGTGGTCACTGCAACTTGTGAACGAATTGAGAACTCACGCCATATTTCTTCAATCGGTAAGAAATTATGATCAACAGCAACATCTTCAACCACCGTAACAGAAGATTTTTTTACCTTATTTCCGAATCTTTTATAAAATTGATTTTGGAAATTTGCATATTGCTCTAAAGCCTTTCTATCAATTGCTGGATTGTTTGAATTTTCTCTGTGCTCAACCGCAAAATTAATCACGCCATTTCGGTAATCGTGGATCACGCATCTATTTACCTTCAGATGCTCGTTTAAAATCTTCGCAATATTTTGTGCGATTTCTTTGATCGGAAAATCAGAAATAATAAAATTTGCCACCTCGCGCAATAACTTTTCAGAAAGCAATCTGCGCTGTAAATTTCTTAATAAAACTTCGTTTGAATTATTCTCAATTCGATAAGGAATTTGAACTTTTTCGAAAGTAAAAATGGAATATTGACGATCATCTAACTCACCAAAACTACTTGGCACAAAATCAATCTTAATCCTTGACTTACTTGGTTTTGGCTTGCGATCAGAAATATTAACGATCACTGAAGATTGGTGGCGATCTTTGATAGCTTTAATCAAGCGAACATATTCGATATTATCTTCAGAAGAGTAATCGAGATTAAAGTCATCAAAAAGAAAATCGTAACTTTTACCAATCAAATTATATGAACTAATCGCAAAAATTTCATAAAATTTTTGATTAGCGTAAAGCACAGAGAGGTGGTTAGGATTTTTATCTCCAGCCTCGCACAAAATTGCCGCCTCCAGCTTCTCGTCCAAAGTTGTTTTTAAAAATTGTACAGAATCTTGCTTAGAATTCATTTTTTCTTTCGGCTAAATCTTGTTCTTCCAGTAGTTTTTTTCTGAGCCGTCTGAACGATTAAATCAACCGCGCGATTCAAGCCAATTTCTAAAATATTATCCTCTTTGACCGAAGTAAATTTTTTGTCGTGCAATAAATAAGGACCGAATGGACCAATATTAGCGACGATTTTTTCTCCGGTTTCTGGATGAATTCCAACTTCACGCGGCAAAGTTAACAAGTCTGTAGCCGTATTTAAATCAATCGTGTTTGGATCAAGATTTTTTGGAATCGAAATGCGTTTTGGTTTTTTTACTTTTGGTTTTTTTGCTGATTTTTTTGCTGGTTTTTTTGCTACTTTTTCCTTCTTGGTTGATTTCTTTACCGGTTTTTCTTCGACTTTTACTTCGGCTGCAAGCTCACTTCCCGCCAATTCCAAGTAAGGGCCGTAAGGTCCTAATTTTACCATTACTTCGTAACCAGTTTTTGGATCAATACCTAAACTTCTAGGCTCAAATTTTGGCTTTTTAACTTCTCCATCCTCACCTACAACATCAGCATCCTTGTCGAAAAGCTGCATCGTATATTTACATTCTGGATAGCCTGAACAGCCAATAAATGCGCCAAATTTACTGAGACGTAAACTAAGTTTTCCGGTGCCGCAAGTCGGGCAAGAATCTTTTAAATTTCCTGCTTCGTCACGACCTAAAATATGTGTACCAACTTTTTGGTTTAAAACTTCTAGCACTTCACCAAATGGCTTATCCATTACCGAAGAAGTGTTGCCGTGAAAATCTTTCCAGAATTTTTTAAGGAAATTTTTCCAATCCATTTTGCCGTTAGAAATAATATCTAACTCATCTTCCAAGCCAGCAGTGTAGCCGAACTCGACATATTTCGAGAAATATTCTTTGAGAAAAGTTGTGACAATTCTGCCGCGCTCTTCCGGAAAAAATCTGCGCTTATCTAACTTAACATAACCGCGATCTTGCAGCACAGAAATAATCGCCGCGTAAGTTGAAGGACGACCAATTCCCAGCTCTTCTAATTTCTTAACCAAGCTCGCTTCAGAATAACGCGGAAGAGGCTCGGTAAAATGTTGTTGCGGTTTTACTTCGAGCAAGTCCAAAGGTTCTTTTTCTTTAAGATCAGGTAACGCCTGTTTTCCATCATCATCTTCGCTTTCGCCTTCATCGCGATCTTCGTGATAAACTCGGTGAAAACCATCGAAACGAATTGTTGAGCCAGTAGCGCGAGCCTTGGCGTAAATAGGTGCTGTGGCGATCTCTACAACTACTTGATCAAAAATCACATCAGCCATTTGCGACGCTAAAGTTCTTTTCCAAACCAAATCGTAAAGTGCGAATTGGCCTTCATCTAAATATTTTTTTACCTTATCTGGCGTCAAAGAAAAATCAGTCGGACGAATTGCTTCATGCGCTTCCTGAGCGTTTTTTACCTTGCTCTTAAACACATTCGCCGCCTCTGGCAGATAATTTTTTCCGTAAAGTTTGTTAATAGTTTCGCGCAGTTCAGTAACCGCTTCTGGAGTAATCGAAACTGAGTCAGTTCTCATGTAAGTGATCAAACCTTGTGAGGTGCCATCAATCTCTGTTCCTTCATAAAGTTTTTGCGCCGTCATCATCGTACGACTTGCGCCAAATCCTAACTTACGAGCCGCTTCTTGTTGCAAAGAAGAAGTAGTGAAAGGCCCTTGCGGACGGCGTTTCGCCTGCTTTTTAGTGATCGATAAAACTTGATATTTCTTAGCATCTAAAAGCTTCTTAATGTCGCCAGCTTGTTTCTCATTTACGACGGTAAATTTTTCTAATTTCTTGCCTTCAAGTTCAAAAACTGTCGCTTGAAATTGTGTTTTTTTTGCGGTCTCAAGATCTAATTTAATGTCCCAATATTCTTCGCTTTTAAATGCTTCAATTTCTTCTTCGCGATCACAAATCAAGCGAAGAGCTACAGACTGAACACGTCCCGCTGATTTGCTTCCCGGTAACTTTCTCCACAAAACTGGCGAAAGATTAAATCCAACTAAATAGTCCAAAGCGCGGCGAGCTTGCTGAGCATTGACCAAATCCATGTCAATCTCGCGCGGATTTTTAATCGCTTCTAAAATCGAATTTTTGGTGATGGCGTTGAAAACTACGCGCTCAATCTTAGTTGCCGCTTTAATCGCCTTCTTTCCTTTTAAAACTTCAAGAACGTGCCATGCGATTGATTCACCTTCTCGATCGGGATCTGGCGCAAGAATCAACTTAGTGCAAAGCTTCGCAGCATCGACAATTTCTTTAACATGCTTTGATGATCTCGATGAAACCTCATAATTCATGGCAAAATTATTATCAGGATCAACCGAGCCATTTTTACTTGGCAGATCGCGAACGTGACCGAAGGAAGCTAAAACCTTGTAGTCGCTACCCAAATATTTGCCGATGGTTTTTGCCTTGGCGGGAGATTCAACGATGAGTAAATTTTTCATTAAGTAGGTGCTCTAAATTAAACATTTCTGCGAACGATACGGCCTTTACTTAAGTCGTAGGTGCTAAGCTCAATCTCAACTTTATCGCCTTTCAAAATACGAATTTTATTTTTGCGAATTTTGCCGGAGGCATGAGCAATAATTGAGTGACCATTTTCGAGTTCGACACGAAAAATCGTATTGGGAAATACTTCCAAAACGACGCCATTCATTGAAAGGAGATCTTCTTTAGGCATTGAGAAAAGTTAAAATTTAATGGATGAGAGGCCGCGACTTAGAATCCAAATTCTTGATTTGCAAGTTTTAGACTTCTCTAACCCCTAGAACATGACATATCGCCGCTGTAAGATCGGAGCGATTTAAAGTGTAGAAGTGAAAATCATCAACGCCACTGTTGCGTAGAATCCGACACAGTTCTGTCGCCACAATTCCGGCGACAAGTTGACGATTTTCTTGACGTTCATCGAGGCCAAAAAAAAGATTATCCATCCATTTTGGAATTTTTGCGCCACACATTTTTGCGAAATGTTTTGTCTGCTTAACATTAGTAACTGGTAAAATTCCGGGAATGATTGGAATTTCAATTTTTGCCTTTCGACATTTTTCAACGAAAGAAAGGTAAACATCCGCATCAAAAAAGAATTGGGTGATGATGCGCGTTGCGCCCGCGTCTACTTTACGCTTAAGATTATCTATGTCCTCTTCAAAACTTTTTGCCTCTGGATGTTTTTCGGGATAACCAGCAACAGAAATTTCAAAATCAGCAATCTTTTTAATACCCGCAACAAGCTCATTCGCATATTTGTAACCATCAAAACGAAGTTGATAATTTGCACTCGAAGCTGGCATATCCCCGCGCAAAGCCACGATGTGACGCACTCCGATCTCCCAATAATTTCGCAAAATTTCGTCAATCTCATTTTTTGAAGCCGCAACGCAAGTAAGGTGCGAAGCTGGCTTCAGACTAGTTTCTTTAATAATCTTCTCGATGACTTGGTGAGTGCGTTCACGTGTCGACCCACCCGCGCCGTAAGTTACTGAAACAAAACTCGGATTAAGATTTTCCATTTTCAAAATCACCTCCCACAGCTTCATTTCCATCTCTTCAGTTTTTGGCGGAAAAAACTCGAAAGAAATGTTGAGCTTACGATTATTAAGGACGGTGGATTCGAGGTTGTTTGTGTAAGTTTTTATCAAGATCTACCACCTACCCCATTTCCCTTGCTTTCTATTTTGAGGCTTTCTGTTTTGGGGCTTTTTGTTTCGATGCTTTCTGTTTTTTGATCTTGCCTGAGTTTATCGCCATTATTTTCCGACAAACCTCGCGATAAGCTCTCTTTCGATTCTATCATGTCCAATCCTTTACTTTGCGCTTCTTCGATTTTATTGGCAATATTGCTAAGATTATCAGCTGTGTGAGCGCCGCAGTTGTAATTATCTGTCTGCTGACTTTTCTGCAAATCGATTACATTAACCCCCTGATTTTTCATCTCTGTTTTTAAACTTTCATGTATCTCATTCCCAAGAGGATCGTTGTGAATGAATACCATGTTACCTTTTCCATCCTTAGCCATAACACCTCCGACCCAATGATTGTCATTAATTTGAAAAGGCATCAAACAAGTTTTGCCATTATTCGCCGAATCTATCGCGGATTTGATTCTATCTTCCAAAAGACGAGATAGCTCTTCAGGATCAAGTTGACCGCCGATTGGAATCGCTCCACATTCCTCAATCTTATCCTTATTATTTACGCCATTTATGGCGGCTTCCATTACCTTTTTATCATCATACCACTCTCTATCTGCAGTTGCATTTATTAACGAATCCAAGACTCCGCTAGACTTGGCTTCACTGATTGCACTCTCCAGCGGACTAGCAGAACTATTCGATTCTTCCAAATTATCTTCTTTATCTTTATTGGCGTTGCGAGCCCCAAATTTTATTAATCCTTCTTCAGCAGCGTCAAAAAGTTGGCTGAAGATATCAGATGCTCCTTCGCCAAACCTCTTCTTAATATCTCCTAAACCTTTGTTATGATCACCGTAAGTACGGAAACTTATAGTAACGGCACCTCCCCTACTACTCATACTGTAAGGAATGCCAGCCTCATCAAGAGAGGCTCGAAGTTCTTTTATGAAGTTTTCTTGGAAATTACTATCTGGAGAAGTGCTTTGACCGACACTTTCTTCTTTTGATTCTTGATCTGGAGATTGTTGCGAATCTTTCTCAGTCGTTTCTAGATTAGATTTTATCTCAGCGATTTTTGTCTTTAGATTATCCGACTCCTCACCACCGTCTAAATCTCTTAACTTATTTTCTAATGAAGATA
>CAMBES010000028.1 GCA_945865855.1 Rhizobium sp. Q54
AGCGTTTAATTAAGTTCGTCATTGCGCAGAAGAAAATCGACTCGGCAATTCAGAATGAATATTAATTCTTTAATAATTTATCCAGCCCACCCGCAGCATCAAGAGCATAAAGATCATCGCATCCGCCGACATGAAAATTGCCGATAAAAATTTGCGGAACAGTCATGCGACCACCAGATTTTTTTATCATTTCTTCTCTGATTTTGTCGTCAGTAATTTTGATCTCGGTAAATTCTACGCCCTTTCTGCTCAAGAGCGCCTTAGCTCTAACGCAATATGGGCAAACTTCTTTGGAATAAAGAATAATGTCAGGCATGTTATGTTTGTAATTAATTCATAGCGTTGTTTACGCTCTTAAAATTTCACACAAATTACTTGGTGATAATTTTTGGAGTTTTTATCAAAATGTTCTAGTGATTCTTGCGATCTCATCTAGATATTAACAGCAAGCTAAACTTGCTCTAGGCTCCTGAACTCAACTCTTCTCTTGTTTGCGCGGATTCAAATAAATCAGAATTGGTGCCGAGATGTAAATCGAAGAATAAGTTCCAACCACGATGCCAAAAAAGGCTGCAACGCTAAAGCTGTAGAGCACTTTTCCGCCAAATAAAATCAAAGCCAAAATCGAAATTAGTGTAATTCCTGAGGTTAAAATTGTTCTGCTCAAAGTTGAGTTAGCGCTGGAATTAATCAGGTCGGAAAGATTCATTTTTTTGTAACGACGTAAATTTTCGCGAATGCGGTCATAAATCACCACCGAGTCATTAATTGAGTAGCCAATGATGGTAAGAATCGCGGCAATTGAGGTAAGATTGAACTCAAGACCAGTAACCGAATAAAAACCAAGAGTCAGAACCGCATCGTGAAGAAGGGCAAAAATTCCGCCAACTCCAAATTGCCAATCGAAGCGAATCCAAATGTAAATCATAATAAAAATGAATGACATCAGTAGAGCCATGAAGCCTTTCAAAATAAGCTCTGAACCAACTTGCGGACCAACGTAATCAACTTTACGATACTCAATTTTACTAAAATTTTTACCAAGAATTTCTTGAATTTTTTTAACAACTACAGACTGCTCTTCGTCAGTTTTGGCAACGCGAATCAACAAATCTTGCCCGTCAATATTCTGAATTTGCACATCTTTTACCTGCTCAACAAGAAGATCGCGAACCTTGGCCACATCAGTATTACCTTCAATTTTTGCTTCGATTAAAATTCCACCAGCAAAATCGATGCCAAAGTTCAAACCATTGATCCCAATCACAATCAAAGAAGCAACAATAGCAAAAACCGAAGCAGCAAGCGCAATTTTATGCGGCTTCATGAAATCGATTTTTGTATTACTGAGTCCGGAACGGAATTTGGAGAGGATCTTCATTGCTGTAATATGATAACACCCTTCGACTAGCTTGTGGTGACAGGCCTAAACATGCTGAACATGTCAGGCGTATGACAAAAATTATTTTTTGATTTTCTTAATCGCTGAAGAAAGTCTGCTCAATTTTCTTGCCGCAGTGTTAATCTTAAAAATATTCTTAGTTACACCGCGCATAAGTTCTGGCTCAAGGGCTTTAAAGGCTTCGCGAGCTTTTACTTCATCGTTAGATTTGATGGCGTCATCAACTTTACGAGCAAAACTTCTGATTCTGCTTTTTCTAGCAGCATTAACTACATTCTTTTGCGCACTAGAGCGAAGAGCTTTCTGCGCTGATTTGGTATTAGCCATTTTTATGAATTTTAATTTTTGAAAAGTGGTTAGAGGCCGCGGAAAATATGGAGCTATTTCAATTTGGCAAGTAATTCAATAAGCTCTTGATGATTAGAGTAAGCAGGAAGAAAACCCTCTCCACCCCTGCCTTCGTGCAGAATTTTCTCTGACACCGTTGAAGAAATTTTATTGTCAGGATGGTAGTAAAGAATCGGACTACAGCCTGAATTCCAAGCACATTCTACATCGGCAATTGTGTCGCCAATAAACCAAATTTCATCTTTTTTTGGATCTAAATCTGAACCAAGTAAAGCAAGATCAACCGGATCTTTGCTTGGCTTATCGTAAGATGAATCAAGAGAACCCACAATCGCAAAAAACTTTTTTTCGATGCCAATTTTTGCTACTTCTTTGCGCAGGGTTACGCCGATTTTATTACTAACTATAAACTGCACCACGCCCATTTCTTCCAGCGCATTTAATAGTTCGATGACATTTGGCAAAAGTCGCAACTGTTCAAGATGCATGGCGCGGTAATTACTTTTATAAATTTCGCCAGCCTTCTCCCATTCAGCACCAAAAATTTTTGGGAAAGATTCTCGCATAGATTTGTGTACGTTGTTACGCACTTTTTCTAAGCCCCATTCTTCCCTTCCTGTAGCGCGCATTGTCGCGTCAATTGCAGCTTGGATTAATGGCCAAGTGTCGACTAAAGTATTATCCCAATCGAAAATCACCGCCTTCGGTTTTGGCAATTTAAGCAGAGCTGCTTTGTTTTCTTCTAGATTCATTTGAGAGATTTTTTTGCTTTTCCAGGATTGCTCTCTTCGCAAAAATAACTCGAAGAGAGAGTGTCTAACTTAAAGGCTTCATCACTGCGCAAGATCAGATCCAAGAGATATTAAACGCGCAAAGATGTGCCTGTTTTAGCTACGGCATCAATGATTTTTTTACTAATCACTTCAATTTCTTCCGAGGTTAGAGTTTTTTCCTGTGGTTGAATTTTAACGCGTAGAGCCACGGATTTTTTGTCTTCCGCGATGTTGTTGCCACTAAAAATATCGAATATGCTTACTTCTTTAATCAACTGTTTGTCGGTGCTGGAGATGGTTTTAATCAATTCTCCAACCGCTAAATTTTTGTCAGCAAGAAAAGCAAAATCGCGCTCAACAACAGGAAGGTCATTTGCAGTAAATGCCTTGCGCGTGCTTTTTTGCTGGGCCGGCAAACTGTCGGTAAAAATCTCAAAAAGATTTACTCGCGCTTTGATGTCGAATTTTTTAGCAACTGCTGGATGTAATTCACCAAAAAATCCGACTAAATTTTTTCCCAATTTTAGCGCGGCGCTGCGATGTGGGTGATAATATTTTGGAGCTTCGACCGTGCTAATTTGTAAGCTCTCGGCACGTAGTCCAAAAATTTCTACAGTTGAAAGAAGGTCTTTTTTGACATCAAAAATATCAAAAACTCTTTCGTCGCGGTAATGATTTTGCTCTTTATTTTTACCCGCTCTAAGGCCTGAAATCATTGGCTTTTGTGCATCACCAACAAAAACATTTCCAATCTCAAACAAAGCTAGATCAGAAAAATTTCGTGCAGAATTTTTTTGGTAAGTTGCAAGAAGACCCATTGCCAGAGTAGGTCGCATGTGATTCATCTCCGCAGAAATCGGGTTCGCTAGAATTAATTTTTCATTCTTTTCAGCAAAAATTTCGACTAGATTTTCATCAACAAAAGACCAGGTGATGATTTCAGTTAAACCTTGAGCGACCAGGTTGGTTCTGACTGCATCAGCAGTAAGTGGTAAACTGTTAATAATGATTGGCTGGGATTTTATCTGGTCGTAGCCCATTATTCTTACCACTTCTTCGACAAGATCTTCGGAAGAGAAAATATCGTGACGATGCGAAGGAACTTCTACTTCTACCTCTTTTATAGCATCTTTTAAATGTGCAGAATTTTGAGAATCTTGTGAGTGTAGATTGCCGATATCACCCGGCTGATTAACAGCCCAAGAGTGACGAAAAGCTAATTTTGTTAAAATCTCAAATGCCTTTTCTGGCGCAACTTCAAGGCCAATTAATTTTTTAATTTTCGCGAAATCAAAATTGATTTTTTTGGTCGGAGATTTTGTGCCGACAAAATTTGCTTCACTTACTTCGCCGCCACAAATTTCCAAAATTAATTGTGTTGCAAAATCAATTCCCAATTCACAAGAGGCCTCGTCAACGCCACGCTCGAAACGGTGTCTAGCATCAGAGAAGATATTTAATTTACGTCCAGAGTAGGCAATTGATGAGGGATTAAAAAATGCTGACTCAAGTAAGATTTCTGTAGTTTCTAATTCACATGATGAACTCATTGAGCCAATCACGCCGGCCACTCCAATTACTTTTTTGGAATCGGAAATTACTAAAATTTTTTCATCGAGAGTGAGCTCTTCTTTCTTAAGAGAGGTAAATTTTTCATCCTTTTTGGCAAAACGAATTGCAAGTGGGGCCTTGATTTTATTCGCGTCGTAAGCGTGCATCGGACGATTAATAACATGCATGACGTAATTGGTGACATCAACAATCGCTGAAATTGGATTCATTCCAAGCGCTTCTAATTTTTTCTTCAACCATTCTGGCGACTCACAATTTTTAACATTTTTAATCTGACAAAAAGCGGCGTAATTGCAGGCCTCAGTAGCTTCATTTTTTACTTCGAATGGAAAAGAAAATTGCCCAGAAATTTTCTTAATCTCGAGATTTTTTAATTCACCTATGCCGCTTGCAGCTAGATCTCGCGCGATTCCATAAACTCCCAAACAATCACCGCGATTTGGCGTAACGTTAATTTCAATCAAAGCATCATTCAGCGAAAACACCTCGGTAACCTTAGTGCCAACTAACCATTTATCAGCAATTTCAATAATACCGGCATCTTCATTTCCAAGATTCAATTCACGAGCCGAGCACAACATTCCATTACTTTCAACTCCGGCAATTTTAGCTTTTTTAATCACCATTTGATTAGTTGGAATGACTGAGCCAATTGGTGCATAGGCAACTTTTAAACCCGCACGAGCATTTGGCGCGCCACAAATAATTTGTAATGGAGTAGCAGAATCTGCCGTTTCAACTGAACAAATTTGTAACTTGGTAGAATTTTCATGCGGCTTGGCTTCGAGGATTTTCGCCACAGAAAATGCCGAGAGAATTTTTGCTTTGTCTTCAACCGATTCAACTTCAAGACCAATCGCAGTAAGCTTTGCACAGATTTCTTCAAGCGAGGCTTTGGTGGTTAAATATTCCTTCAGCGAGGAAAGAGTGAACTTCATTAATGCACCGTTTTGCCAAGATTATTCAAAGTTTTTTCAATTAATTTTTCGTGGCCTTCTTGATTGAGATTTAATTCCTTAGTCAATTTTCCGAGGGCCAAATTAACAATTTTTACTTTCAATTCACGAATTGCAGAATCTTCCTCGGTCTTTATTCTGTCTAATGCGCCAGCTCTTCTTTTGCTTACTTCTTCTTCAAGAAGTTGGTGCGATTCATCAGCTAATTTTTGAACCTCATCTTCAGTGTCTTTCACTAATTTTTTCGCGAAAAACGTTGCTTCTTCGTAAAGCTTTTCCGCCTTTACTAGTAATTTTTCGGCATTTTCTTTCATCTCTTTTGCCGCAAGAATTTCTTCAGCGATTTTTTTTGAGCTATTGTCCAAGCCCTTACGCAACAAAGGCCAAACATATTTCGCAGCAAAGGCTCCAAAGGTAAAGAAGGCAATCGCCAACCAGAATTTTTCGTCGAAATGAAACATATTAGCTGAGAATTTTTGTCTTAATATTTTGTACTAAATCTTGAATTGCCGCAGAGGCTTTTACTTCAGATTTTTCAAGCAGAGATTTGAGTTCAGCGCGCGATTTTTTTGTCGCTTCATCAAGACTGCTCTTGAGATTAGTTAATGCTTGATCTCTTTCTTTCATAGCGCGGCGCGAAATTTCGTCCATTTTATCTTCGTAATTTCCGCTCGCTTCTTGCTGCATTTTTTCTGCTTCACGCCGCAACTTAAAAATTTGTTTTTCGAGCTTGCGAGAATTTTCTTTGCTTGAATCGACAACATTTTTTCTTGCGGCAATGATGTCACAAATTCTTGGCAGAATCAGAAATGAAGCAGCTAAATAAAGGGAAGCAAAGCAAAGAAGAAACCAAAAAATTTGTGGATTATATGTAGAGAAATCGAACTGAGGCATGATTAAAAAAATTAAAAAGTGGTCACTCTTTTTATAGAATGACCACTTTTTTTCTGACTAACTAAACATTACAAGGAATGCCAAAAGTACCGCGAAGATACCCATAGCTTCGGCAAGACCCACAGCGATGTAGATGTATTTTTCAATCTTCGGAGCAGCAGATGGATTACGCGCTAAACTGTTAAAGAAAGATCCGAAGATATTTCCAATTGCAATCGCAGCGCCAGCCATGCCGATTGAGCAAAGACCAACACCGATGAATTTTAAAGAGACCATTTCCATGATTTTTAAAAATTAAAATTATCCATCTAAAACCCCATTGGTTGGGAATTTTTTTGACTCGATGGACAGAAGTCAAAACTTAGTGAGCTCTCACAGTTTCGCTGAAGTAAGCGCAAACAAGAATCGAGAAAATATAAGCCTGAAGCACTGCAACGAAAAGCTCGAAGCCAATCATCACAACGCTGAATAAGAATGGTAAAGTGCCAAAAATCACGCCAAGAGAAATGATGAAACCTGCGACAACCTTAAGCAGAACATGGCCCGCAACAAGGTTAGCAAAAAGACGAACTGAGAGAGTAATTGGGCGAATCAGGAAAGAAAAAAGCTCGATGGCGAAAATCACCGGAGCCATCCACATCGGTACACCACTTGGTAAAAACATGTGCAGAAATCCGAAAAATCCGTTACGCACAATTGCAAAAATTGTAATCGTTAAGAAAGAAACCATCGCCAAAGAAAGCGTGACAACTACTTGGCTTGTCGACGTAAAGCTGTAAGGCGTCATTCCCAGAACATTACAAAGTAAAATGAAGGTGAAGAGACTAAAAATTAGTGGGAAAAACTTTCTGCCTTCTTCGCCAATTGAACTTAAAATCATGTCGTTGATGAAGTTATAAACTCCCTCAGCAATCACTTGTAAACGTGAAGGAATGAGCAATTTTTTGCGTGTTGCCGCAAGCATAAAGGTGATGATTAAAAACGTAGCAATCACCATGTAGAGGGCGGAATTAGTGAAGCCAAAATCGGTTCCAGCAATTTTAAAATCGACAATTTTTTTAACTTCAAATTGCGCGAGTGGGCTATGCTTTTCGCCATGAGCTTCTTCGCCAACTTCTTCGTGAGCCGATTGAACTTCTTCTTGCTTTGCCGCATTTTCAAGCGAAGTCATTTCTTCAGAAATTTTTTTGTGTGACATTTGTAAAGTTAGATTTAAAACGCGCCGAACCTTTCAACTTAAGGCCTCATGAAGGGCTGGGCAAACTATTTTTCAAGCAACAAAAGTCAAGTTTTGAAATCACTCTTTAATAAATTCTTACTCCTTCTCTTCTTTGTCTCCCCAGTTTTTGGAGAAGAGATTATTCCTCCTTTGGGATCCCTTGGAGATTCACCTTGGCAAGAAAAATTCCAAGATTGGAGTCTTTTTAAAACTAATCGTGGCGACCAAATCGTATGCTACCTCGCTTCCACTCCGATTAAAACCAGCGGCTCAATTCGTAATCGCGGCGAGTCATTTTTTTTAGTTACTAACATTAAAAATGACGCCGACGAAATTTCTACCGCCTCTGGCTTCATTTACAAAAATGATTCGGATGTTGAACTCTCTTTCGGCTCAAAAAAATTCTACCTTTTTCCTTACAAAATTCTTGCCTGGGCTAATGAAAAAAGTGCTGATATCAACATCATTAAAGAGATGCAAAAAAATGCCGATATGGTTGTGACTAGCGTTTCTTCTAACAACAAAATTGCCTATGACACTTACTCGCTCATAGGTTTTTCCCAGAGTTACAAGCGGTTAAAAAAAATCTGCAAATGAAAATTACTTTAATCTCCGCAGTGATTTTTTTGGCATTTTTCTTTCTGATTATTGTGGCGCGGATGTTTTTTTTCTTCGCCTTAAATCAAGCCCACAAAAACTACAAAAAACTTAAAAAAAATCTTCCCGCTGTACTTAAACCGAAAGAAAAATTCTTCGCAAAAAAAGAGGATGAATTACGCAGAAAGCGCGAGATTCCGAGAGCTCATTCCGCGGTTAAAGCGGAAGGTAAAAATCAGTCCCAGGGTAGTTACGAAATAATTCCATCCGCAGAGCAAGAAGAAAATCGCCAAGAAATGAATAAGGTTGAAATTGTTGATTTTGTTAAACCTATTGGCTTTTGGACCTCGATGATTTTGGGTCAAAAACTAACTTACCTCATTCAATCCGCACAAACTCTTAACAAGCGCGGCAACAAAGGCTTTTGGGTTAGCATGATTGAAGCCAAAGATCGCTCAGCTGGAAGACAACATGGCCGCAATTAAGAAAATCCAACTCCCTTAAAACTAAGGCCAAAAACTTTTTTGGCTTCAAAATAAGATTCATCATTTTCTACCTCTTCAATTCCAAAAACATTTGAAGGGATGGGAATTTTTGGGATTCTAATTCGAATTACTTTGAATATTTTATTAACAGAATTTCTTCTAAAGGCAGAATTCAAAGAATAGATGAACTGACATCATTTTTTAAACAATTTATCTATCTTAAAATAATGAGTGGAATCAGTCATAATTTTAACAATTAATAATTCGCAGATTTTAAGAATGATAAGGGTGAAGATGATGATCTATAGCTTTTCCGACAGAACAAATTCAGATCAGAAATTGATAAATCTGGCCAAGAAATTTTATCCCGATCTACTAGCAAATCAGTATTTTCTATTTCTAAGAATTGTCTTAACTTCTTTAAGGTTTTTTAAAAAACCTTAAAAAAACCGCTCTAAAACTTGGCAGGTTTTGTGATTTAATTTCTAGGAATTTCTAAACATCCAGATGAACAAATCGCAAAATTCTCAGATCAAAAATTTCTCTAAATTAAATAATAATTTGAAACACGATGCTGGCGGAAAATCTCGTCCGGCCTGGCCAACTGATTCAACAATCACGGCAGTGTTTTCAGAGTGTCAGAAATACCGTTATCAGCTTCGTGAAATTTGGGATGAATCAAAACCATTGGTGATGTGGTTGCTCATGAATCCGAGTGTGGCTTGTATTGATTACGCTGATCCAACACTGATAAGAACTGGTAAATTTACGCGCTCTTGGGGTTGTGGCGGACAGTTAGTCGCCAATGTTCACGCCTATCGCGCCACAGATAAAAACCGATTGCTGGAAGTAAAAGATCCCGTTGGCCCAGAAAATGATGAGATGATTTTGGAAATGGCCAATGAAGCCAAAACAATTATATTAGCCTTCGGACAACCGCCAAAAATGCTTCGTTCTCGGGGACAAGATTTGATTAAGTTGCTTCAACATCATTCTGGGCTTTCTTATTTACGTCTCTCGCAAGATGGAACGCCGAGTCATCCGCTTTATTTGCCGTCGGATCTTACTCCTAAGACTTACCAAGTCAGTTTTTGAAAATAATAAAAGCTCTTACGGGGCCGCTATAATCACCACAACCAATTAGGTTATTTTCCCCAAATTTCCCAATTATTTTGTTGCTACTAAAGACTCGCGAAGCTATTCGTGAAAAGAGTCTTTTTACTAGAAGGCGTTTCCAAATATACCAAAAAAGTCACAATGAATATGCCGCGTTACTTAATAATTGCAGCCAGCAGCTCAATTGGTCAAAAACTAGTTGAGATACTAAAAAATTCACACTGCGAAGTTATCCAAACCGCTCGTGATAACTCAAAAATTTCTCCTGATTTTATCTTGGATGCGTCTGCCTTTCTTGCTACCGAAGAGGTCTTTAAAAATATTGGGAATATAGACGGGGTAGTAAATTTAAGCGGATCCCTTCTTTTAAAAGGAGCTCATCTAACCTCAAAAGAAGATTACTCATCGGTTATAGAAGCTTCTTTAACCACATCTTTTTCGGTATGTCGCGCTGCAGCAAAATATATGAAAAATGGCGGATCGGTTGTATTAATTTCTTCCGTTGCAGCAATGACCGGACTTCCAAATCATGAGGCAATAGCTGCGGCAAAAGCTGGAATCATTGGGCTTGCTCGATCAGCTGCCGCAACCTATGCCGACCAGAACTTACGCTTCAACGTTGTGTCTCCTGGTCTAACTGAAACAAACTTAACTAAACAAATTTTTGCCAATGAGAAAGCGCTAGAATTTTCAAGGGCTATGCATCCACTTGGAAGGCTTGGAAGGGCTGAAGAAATTGCAACGGCAATTGAGTTTTTCTTAGACCCAAAAAATAGCTGGATTACAGGTCAGGTTTTAGGAGTTGATGGCGGATTGAGCTCTTTAAAATCTAAAAATCTTATTAAGAAATAAATTTTTTATGAAAATAAATAATGGAATAAATTCAGATTTAAATATTTCTAATCACCACAAGCCCAATGGCTTTAAAGATCATTTCGCATTTCTTTTTGTAAAAATTTTGCGTTTTTTTGCCGATACTTTTTTTGCTAAAAGATACGGACATAGAGCTGTTGTTTTAGAAACTGTTGCAGCTGTTCCTGGAATGGTTGGAGGAATGTTACAACACCTAAAATCTCTTCGCCGCATCACTGATGACAATGGGTGGATAAAAACTTTATTAGATGAAGCAGAAAATGAACGCATGCACTTGATGGCATTTATTGAAATTGCAAAACCAAGCAAGTTAGAGCGTCTATTAATAATAATTGTGCAGGGCGTTTTCTTTAATCTTTTTTTTCTGCTTTATTTAATTTCACCAAAAACTGCGCATCGCATGGTGGGCTATTTTGAAGAAGAAGCTGTAATAAGTTACACCAACTATTTAGCTGAAATTGATGCGGGCAATCATGCAAACGTTGCCGCTCCTGAAATGGCAATTAAATATTGGAATTTATCCAAAGACGCCACTATTAGAGAAATGATAATTGCTATACGCGGCGATGAAATGAATCACCGAGATGTTAATCATTTTTTTGCCAACTCAATTAAATAATTCTTACTCGGGCTCTTCTGTTGAGAAAATGAAGAGAGGCAACTAGTTTTGAAGAGTTTGATCTAAAACTAGATCAAGAAACATAGATTCAAACATTGGGCAACCTACCCAGTTCAGCCTATTAGATAAAGCACAGACCGAGTAATTTGTTGATGAAAGCTTTATATGGAAGAGACTTTACTCCCTGAGAATAAACAGCTTATTACTGACGCTTGTAAACCATTACCTCAATTCCAATAGAATTTGAAAAGATGGAGATTCTTGGGATTCTAATTCGAATTACTTTGATTATTTTATTAACAGAATTTCTTCTAACTTCAGAAATGAAAGAATAGATGATGTAACTTATTTAACATAGACAGGTCTTGGTTGGATTAATATTTTTAATCTAGCTTGAGTTGTCTTGAACCTAAAAAATTATGAAAGCAGCAAAAGATTTTATAAATGGATTATTAAGTCGATCTGGCCAACTAGTTGGGGCTCAAGATGATTTTGCAAAAAGTCTTCAGGACTGGGTTAAATTAGCCGCCCCCGATGAAATAGGATCAAGAACTGAGGCGATAAAAAGAATTATTGAGGCTAGAAATGATAAGAAAATCGAACTCTCATTAAGTGGGCTTAGATTATCATCTATTCCAGAACAGATTGGTAATCTTGCTGATTTGGTAAGTTTAAATCTTGGCTCCAACCAGCTAACTACAATTCCTGCGGAGATTGGCAATCTTACTGCTTTAACAAGGTTGGATCTTTGCAGCAACCAGATAAATACGCTTCCTGCGGAAATTGGAAATCTCACTGCTTTAAAAAATTTAAATCTGCGCAGCAATCAACTAGAAACGATTCCTGTAGAAATTGGCAGTCTTGCTTCTTTAACAAACTTAGATCTTGGCTCCAACCGACTAACCACAATTCCTGCGGAGATTGGCGATCTTACTGCTTTAACAAATTTAAATCTTGGCTTCAACAGACTGGACACAGTTCCTGCGGAGACTGGTAATCTTGTTGCTTTGACAAATTTAGATCTTGGCTCCAACCGACTAGCTATTTTTCCTGCGGAGATTGGCAATTTTACTGCTTTGAAAATTTTAGGGCTTAGCCTCAATCAACTAAAAACTCTTCCCGAAGAGATTGGAAATCTTACTGCTTTGGAAAGTTTAAATCTTTACGGTAACCAACTAACCACGCTTCCTACAAAAATCGGAAATCTTGTTGTTTTGAAGCTCTTGGATCTTCGCTTCAACCAACTAAATACACTTCCTGCGAAGATTGGTAACCTTGCTGCCTTAAAGGGGTTAAATATTTATGGCAACCAACTAACCACACTTCCTAAGGAAATTGGTAATCTTACCGCTCTGACAAATTTGAATCTCGGCTCCAGCAAACTAACCACAATTCCAGACTCTCTACTGAATCCGCCAGAAGGATTGCATCGCAGCATCAACCTCCAAGTCAATCCAATCTCTACAGACGAAGTTATCAGACTTAGCGCGTTAGCTCGGGCAAGAGGGGTAGCTTTAAACATGTCAATTCAAGATTCTGACGCAGATCAGGTTAAATATTTATGGCAACCAACTGAGCACAATTCCTGAGGAAATTGGCAATCTTACTGCTCTGACAATTTTAAATCTTGGCTCCAGCAAGCTAAACACGATTTCACAAAATTTATTGACCACCCGAATTATCTAACAAGGTTCTATTTGGGCAACGGTTCCTGGAATGGCGCTAAACTAATACAAAAAATAATTAAAAAATTATGAAAGAAAACTTATCGGACCTGCCCATTCCCCAAGCTGGCATTGAAGATAATTTTGTAACCGGTCTTCAGGCTTGGGT
>CAMBES010000029.1 GCA_945865855.1 Rhizobium sp. Q54
CCCTCACGACGCATGTTTTCAATCAATACGCCAAGCTGTAATTCACCGCGTCCACCCACTTCAAAAGCATCTTTTGCTTCAGCTTCTTTTACTTTGATGGCGACGTTAGTTTCGTTTTCGGCGAAAAGACGATCGCGGATCATGCGTGAAGTAACTTTTGAACCTTCCGTTCCAGCGAGAGGAGAATCATTTACGCCGATAGTGATCGCCATTGTTGGTGGATCAATCGGAGTAGATTTGATTGGCTCAGTGATCGAAGTGTCGCAAAGAGTATCAGAAACTGATGCTTTTTCTAAGCCAGCGATTGAAACGATGTCGCCAGCTTCTGCTTCTTCAACAGCGATTTTATCAACGCCGCGGAAGACGTGAAGTTTAGTAAGGCGACCAGATTCAACAATTTCACCTCTCAAGTTAATCGCTTTGAAGCTCATCAAGTTTTTCGCGCGACCAGAATAGATGCGACCAGTAAGCATGCGGCCGAAATAAGGTGAGCGGTCGAGAAGTGTCGCGAGCATTTTGAATGGACCATCAACATCAAATTTTGGCGGCTCTACATGCTTCAAAATCAAATCGAAAAGTGGCGACAAATCTTTGCGCTCATCTTTATCCATGTCGGCAACGCACCAACCATCACGGCCTACGGCGTAAAGAACCGGGAAATCTAGCTGCGCTTCGTTGGCATTTAGAGAAACGAAAAGATCAAAAATTTCGTTTAGAACTTCATCAGGGCGAGCGTCAGAACGATCGATTTTATTAATGATTACAATCGGCTTAAGGCCAAGAGCCAAAGCTTTGGAGAGCACGAATTTAGTTTGTGGCATTACACCTTCAGCTGAATCGACAAGAAGCAAAGTGCTGTCGGCCATTGAAAGTACGCGCTCAACTTCGCCGCCGAAATCGGCGTGTCCTGGAGTGTCGATTACATTGATCTTATGATCTTTCCAAACAATCGAAGTACATTTTGCAAGAATGGTGATTCCGCGCTCTTTTTCGAGATCGTTCGAATCCATCACTCGAGTTTCAACATTTTGATTGGCACGGAAAGTTCCGCTTTGTTGAAGCATGGCGTCTATCAATGTAGTTTTGCCGTGATCGACGTGAGCGATGATGGCGATGTTGCGGAAGTCGGTCATGATTTTTAAATAAGGGTAAGAGATAAGGGTAAGATGCTGAGCCTGTCGAAGCATGGCTGGCAAACTTAAAAAGGGCGGCGCAACATATTGGTCGAAAACTAGCTGTCAAATTCATGTACAAAAAACTCCTAACCACATTCCTTCTTGCGATCTTTTTTAGTGGCTGCGCCACCGTTAAAGATCCGTATATACTCTCCAATATTTTCGAAATTCGCTTGCTTGAAAAACAGGACCACAAGCTTTGTACGGCGCTTAAACTCAATTTCGATCGCAAAGATAATTTTCTAAATCGTGCTTACTGGCGCTGTCGACTTTCTTTCGCTAAATATCGTTTAAGCGTGGGTAAAAATGCGATGCCAGATCAGGCTAAGCGAGATCTCGAGATCAGAGATCTGCTCACTAAAATCTCACTGAGAATTTCTGAAACTCCTGAATCGGTAGTGATTCGCGAGAATCAAAAAATGGATAATCGCGATCACAAAAAATGTTTGGTGATGGGCTTTGAATTAGAGACCGAAGATCTAGCAAAAATCGAAGATTATTTTGTTTGTCGCAAAATATTAATTGATGAAAAGCAGGTAGTTCCGCCCTACGGAAACCTGGATTATCTGAAACATCAGAATCGCTCTTACAACATTGGCTTCGTGGTTGATCAGCGCGTAAATGAAGCAATTGCGCTCTATAATGTGACCAAAGAAAAATACCCAACTTGCGTTTCTTACAACATTTACAGCATTAATTTTAAAAGATGCGTAGCCTCGCAGGACAAGGCGCGCCAATGTAATTCTGAAGTTGAAGGTAAGAAATTTCGTCGCGAAGGAGAGGAAAAAGTTATGTGTCAGAAACTCTCTTACACAAGGTTTGATGATTCTCTTTTGAAAATAGATGAACAAAAAAAACGCGATCTCGACAAAAAAAATAATGATGCCGACTACCACAACAATCAGAGTTTTAGCGCCTTGGGAATCGATGGAACAAAGTTTTTTGCACAGGATGATGAAGAAAATTCTATAAAAAAAGATCCAAAAAAAATTAATTCAAAAGCTGGTCTTTATGAAAAATTTGAGCTTACGAAGTTGAGACAAAAATATATTCGTGCTTGTCAGCAAGAGGCGGGAAGTCGTGTCGAAAATTTTACCAATGAGCTAAAAAAATCCTGCAACGATATGGCGAAGTTTGAGTTGGTAGGCGAAGAATAGTTTTTTCGCTGACACAATCTTTATCTCTTACCGCCTCTTTCATTGACACACTTTCTGCTCCTTCCTGTGTAGTTAAAGATGGGGCTAAGAGAGTAAAAATAACGGAATAAATTTTACCCAAAATGCAAAATCCAAAAAATATTTTAATCACTGGCGCTAGTAGTGGAATAGGGCGCGCCCTTGCAGTTGGTTACTCTGCGCCTGGAAAAAATTTATTCCTCTGTGGTAGAAATTTAGAAACATTGCAGCAGACAAAAACTTTTTGTGAAAATCTCGGAGCAAAAGTTTTTCTAGAAATTTTAGACGTTACCAACGAATTCGCGGTGAAAAACTGGGTCGAGAAAATTGATATTCTTGATTTAGTAATCGCTAACGCCGGCATTTCTGCAGGCACAGCTGGTGGCTCAGAATCTTTCGCGCAAGTTAAGAAAATTTTTTCGACAAATCTCGACGGCGTTTTAAATGTGATTCATCCCGCGATCGAGAAGATGAAATTAAGAAAAAATAAATTCCCAAGAGGGCAAATCGCTCTAATTTCTTCTCTTGCCGGCATGCGTGGCTTGCCGAGTTCTCCAGCTTATTCTGGAAGCAAGGCGGCGGTAAAAGTTTATGGTGAAGGTCTGCGTGGAAATCTTGCGCCATTTGGCATTGCGGTGAACGTGATTTGTCCTGGCTACATCAAAACACCAATGACCGATGTGAATGATTTTCCGATGCCATTTTTAATGTCTGTCGATAAATGTGCTGCGACTATAAAGCGCGATTTGGCAAAAAATAAATCACGCATCGCTTTTCCTTTTCCACTTTATTTTGTGGTGTGGTTGGCGACCCTTCTTTCAACAAAAATCACTGATCCAATTTTTGCGAAACTGCCGGGGAAGAAAGCTCTAAAAGAAGACTTGAAAGAGCTCTAAGTTCTGTAGTCATGAATTAAAGTCTTGCAGAGACCAAATATTTTAAGGATTTCATCATTATCAAAAAAAGGGGCTTGGAAATAGAAGATTTAGGCCATCAAAGCTTTTCTTCTGGCTAAAGCTGCGAGTCGCAATCTTTCCTTCTCTTCGATGATACGTTCTTTTTCGATTTCTTTTAGTACTTCAAAAAATTCCGGCAGCCATTCTTTTGGATCTGCTGATTTGTTTTCGATGATCTCGTTCATTGTTGCCACACTGACCTCATCAGCGCTTAATATTTTTATTAATTCAATATTTTTAGATAGATCGAAATTGGCAATCACCGCGTCTCCGCCGTGCTTAATCAAGAAGTGCTGCTCCTCGCTTGCCATCATTTTAATTATCTCCATTTCTTCTTCATTGGCGCCGAAAATATTTTTATAGCAGTCATGTGGATTGCCATCGGGCATAAAAATTGTAGTGCTGATGCGATTTCCTAGATCTTTGGTAATATTGCTGTTAGTAACCCTTTCGAAATTTGTTGTTGTTAAAATGATGGTACAATTTTTTTGGCGCATGCGGTCAAGAAAAGAGGTAAAATTTTGTCCGAGAATTGCGTTGTCGAAAACGTCCCATGCTTCGTTAATTACGAGAATCGCTGGTGCGCCAGTTAAAATTGTTTCGAGGCGATTAAGTAAGTAAATCATGATTGGAATCAATACAGGCAAGTGCTCAGAAACAAATCCTAAATTAAAAGCAACCGCAGGATTTGACCAAGCACTCTCGTTTGTTGCGTTGAAAATATGACCCAATTTTCCGTTGCTGCTCCAAATTTTTAATCTTTCGTAAATCGCACGCGTTTCGGATGAGTTAAACATTTCGATCGCCGAGGCAAAGCTTTTAGTATTGGCGGCGACAATCCGATCAATGATTTGCGATATGAATTGAATCTCGTTTTCTGGTGCTGGATCTTTGCTAAAAGCAACCAAACTGGTGAAAAAACTGGTGAGAAATTTTTTATTTTCATTACCAGAAGTGAGAAGAGGATTCATGTTAAGAGTCTCTCCGCCTTCGCGTGAAGAAAGGTCGAAATAACTGCCATGCAAAGCCTTGATAAAGCATTTTGATGAGTTGTCTAAGTCGAAACAAATAATTTTACTGTCGAACCTTTTTGATTGAGTGAGGAGAAAATTAATCAACGTAGTTTTGCCAGAGCCTTTAGGACCAAGAACCACAGTGTGTCCAAGATCTCCATTGTGAAAATTAAAGAAATAAGGCGTGTTTAAAACGGTGCGGAAAGTTGTGACCGCTGGACCCCATTTATTGCCGGCTATTGATCCAGAAGGGAAGTTGTGCAAAGCAGCAAAGCCGCCGATGCGATCGGTGTTGATGATTTTTTGACGACGTAAATATCGAAAGTTTGCGGGCAGCTGCGACCAGAAACAATGCTCAGAAAAAATATCTTCACGCACTAAAACAAAGCCGAGTGCGGCGAATTGTTCGAAGAGTAACCTAATATCTTTGTCGAGCCCTTCCTTGGTACGACTAATGACCATAAGGGTGATTTGCTGCTTGCCGTAATCGGTCAAATTTCCATTGTTACTTTCGGCGAAATTTGCAGCGCCGCTCAACTGTCTAAACTCTTCATCGCCACTGACTTTCAGGAGATAATTTTGATATTCGCGCTGCTCAAGATTTTTTTTGCTGAAGGTAAAGTCGAATGATTGAGTGACAATAAATTCGAAGGGCAGTTGAAGAATGTGATCGAGCAATTCAGTTGAAACTTCGAAATATTCTTTCAGCGAAAACATCGCTGCAAAATTTTTATTATTGTGACCCACAACCTCTAATTCGCGATCACCGAAGGCGATTTTGTGGCTGGCTAGATCGGTTGAGATATCAATAGCCGAGACGGGGTAACGCTCTTCATAGAGATTTACAATTTTGCCAAAGAAGCGCATTGGTTCAGAATAAAGCACGCCATCCCACTCGTTAAATCCAAGTAATTTTCCTCCGTATTCTTCGGTCTCTTTCAGAATTGCATGAGTGACACTCGATAATTTTCTGTGCGCTTCTTTAAGAAAGTTTCGATGCAGTGATTTGGTCGCGAGGTAAGAAAATGAGCGCAAGAATTGACGCCAATTCACAATCGAAGTATCGAGCCCCTCAGTAATTACAGTGATGTAGAGCTCGTTAACAAATTGCTCATCCCACTTATTTTCTTTGACCCAAGTATCGTTAATTTTTTTCGAAAAGAAATCTTTGAACTCGCCTTTCGGTGTAATATTTTTTTGGCGACGAATCGTGTTAAACCAAAGTGCAAATTTGTTTTCTTTGATGTTTTTGGTGATTGCATCGCGCACGTTTTCGCGCAAAGAGATTAGCTCGGAAATAGCTGAACTGCTGCTGAACCCCGAGATGCGGATAGTTTGCATCAACTCACCATTCTTGGTTAGAATGGTATTCTCATCATAGTGACAAACGTAGGGAATAAAATCTTCATCCGGAGCTTTTGCTACTAACTTACTCGGATCTTTCGCTGCTTTTTTGATCAGTTTTTCGATGAGGAAGTTGAGAGGATTCATTACGTTCGTTTGGATTGTAAAAGGTTTTTTAATACCCCCGCCCCCGCAAAGGAAGGGGTTGAGGAGGTCTCACCACTTACTCATGAGCGTGCAATCCTGGATCCCCGCCTTCGCGGGGATGACGGATGGAAGTCGAAGGAGGTTTTAAACCCAGGTTTTAAACCCCAAGCAAATTCTTGGTTTCTAGCTTCACGGGATTTTCAAGTAGTTCTTTTACGCGCACTAAAAAGGTTACAGCTTCTTTTCCGTCAATAACGCGGTGGTCGTAAGAGAGTGCTAAATACATCATTGGGCGGATTTCGATTTTACCGCTCACAACCATCGGGCGCTCTTGAATTTTGTGCATTCCGAGGATCGCAGATTGTGGAGGGTTGATGATTGGAGTAGACATTAATGAGCCGTAAACCCCACCATTTGAAATAGTGAAAGTTGCGCCTGTTAAGTCAGGAATTGTTAATTTTCCGTCGCGGGCTTTTTTGCCAAGTTCGCCAATCCCAGATTCAATTCCAGCAAGGCCGAGTTTGTCAGCGTCACGAAGCACGGGAACGATTAAGCCCTGCGGCGAGCCGACTGCAACGCCGATGTCGTAGAAGTTTTTATAGATAATATCTGTGCCGTCGATTTCAGCATTGACTGCGGGAATTTCTTTCAAAGCCGCAACGCAAGCACGAACAAAGAAAGACATAAAGCCGAGTTTTACGCCATGTTTTTTCTCGAAGGTATCTTTGTATTCGTTGCGTAGAGCCATGATAGTGCTCATGTCGACTTCGTTGAAAGTCGTTAGGATCGCTGCGGTATTTTGTGATTCTTTTAAGCGCTCAGCAATTTTTAGGCGCAATCTTGACATCTTCACGCGCTCGATTGGTTTTTCACCGAAGTTAGTCGGAGCCTTTGGCGCTAAAGGTGCAGCAGGTTTTGAAATTGCTTCAAGAACATCGCCTTTAGTAACGCGACCATCTTTTCCTGAGCCAGTAATTGTTGAGGTGTCGACATTATTTTCTGCCGCTAATTTTTTTGGAGCGGGAGAAAGTGAGTGCGAATCTTGCTGTTTAATTTCAACTGCCGGAGCTTCTGGTTTAGATGTTGCTGCTGCAGCACCTTCTTGCATCAAGGCAATCAAATCGCCGACTTTTACGCTGTCGCCTTCTACAACATTCAAGCTAGAAATCACGCCAGCTGAAGGGGCATTTACTTCAAGAGTAACCTTGTCCGTTTCGAGTTCGACGATCAATTCGTCGGCCTTAACTGTATCGCCAACTTTTTTGTGAAGCTTTGCGATTGATGCTTCAGATACTGATTCGCCAAGGGCGGGAACTTTAATTTCGAGAGTCATATTTTTGAAAAGTTAACAGGTTGAATTCGGTAAAAGTATTTTAGCTCAGTGCCTCGTCAATTAATTTTTTCTGCTCTTTCGTATGATAAGAGCCGTAGCCGGTTGCTGGCGACGCAGAAGAAATGCGACCAACATATTTTGGACGAGAAATTATTTCTTCGATTAACTCTTCAACAAATTTCCAAGCGCCCATGTTACGAGGCTCTTCTTGGCACCAGACGATTTCGGCGCCTTTGAACTTTGCGAGTTCTGCCTTCAATTCTTCTGCTGGAAATGGATAAAGTTGTTCGAGACGAATGATCGCAACATCATCACTTTTTCGTGCTTCGATTAAATCGTAATAAACTTTCCCAGTACAAAGAATAACTTTGCGCGCCTTATTAATTTCAGAGGTTTCGCCGATTACTGATCTAAAGTTTAAATCAGAAAATTCTTCGATTGTTGAAGTCGCAAGTTTGTGACGAAGCAGTGATTTTGGCGACATCACGACGAGTGGTTTGCGATCTTTTCCAAGAAGTTGACGACGTAGCGCGTGGAAAAAATTTGCCGGATTTGTGATATTTACGACGCGCAAGTTATTGTCGGCGCAGGCTTGTAAATAACGCTCTAATCTTGCTGAAGAGTGCTCAGGGCCTTGTCCTTCATAACCATGCGGGAGTAACATTACGAGGCCAGATTTACGCAGCCATTTTACTTCTGATGAAGCGATGAACTGATCAAAAATAATTTGTGCACCATTGGCAAAGTCGCCAAATTGCGCTTCCCAAATTGTTAAAGAATTCGGCGCTGAAAGTGAGTAGCCATATTCAAAACCAAGCACGCCATATTCAGATAAAACTGAATCGTAAACTTCGTATTTTCCGATGTTTGAGAAAATGTTGTGACGTTCGCCATTCTTCGCATCATGCAATATCGAGTGACGATGTGAGAAAGTGCCGCGACCAGAATCTTGTCCAGTTATTCTTACCGGAAAACCTTCGTTTAAAAGCGAGGAAAAAGCCAGAGCTTCGCCACAACCCCAGTCGATTCCTTTACCGCTTGAAACCGCTTCTTTTCTAGCCTCAAGCTGTTTAACGATTTTTGGATTAGCGTTAAATGTCGTGGGAATTTCGAGAGTTTTTTCAATCAAATTCTGCAAAGTTTTTTTCGTAACTGCGGTTTTTGGCAGAGAATCATTACCATCTTCGATCTTGTTCCAGCCTGCCTTCATCCAATCTGCTTCTTTTGGTTTGAAGTCGGCAGATTTATCAAATTCTGCAGAAAGATGCATTTCAAAATCAGCAACTAATTTTTCATGTTCAGCGGCAGAAATGATATTTTCTGCGACTAGTTTTTGCGAATAAATTTTCTCAAGAGTTGAATGATCTTTGAGTTTTGTATACATCACCGGCTGGGTGTAGAGAGGCTCGTCACCTTCATTGTGACCATATTTGCGATAGCAGATTAGATCGATAACCACATCTTTTTTGAAGGCCTGACGATAGCGTGTCGTGATGTCAGAAACTTTTACGACGGCTTCAACATCGTCACCATTTACGTGGAAGATTGGCGCGTCGATCATCTTTGCGAGATCAGAACAATAAGTTGTGCTGCGTGAATCTGTCGGATTCGCAGTAAAACCGACTTGATTGTTAATGATCAAATGCATCACGCCGCCAGTGTTGTAGCCACTTACACCATTCATCACCAAGCTTTCTGCAACAGAACCTTGGCCGGCAAAAGCCGCGTCGCCGTGAATTAATAGCGCCATGCCGTTACGTCCGAGGTCTTGTTTGGCGCGGATTCGACCGGCCGCGATAACATTTACCGCTTCCAAATGCGAAGGATTAAAAGCAAGTGAAAGATCGATTTTTTGAACCTTGTCTCCTTGAGAAATTTCACGAGTTGAAGCATAACCCATGTGATATTTTACATCTCCCGATCTAGTGATTCCTTCCGGCATTCCCGGGGTTCCTTTAAATTCGGAAAATATCTGATGGTAAGGCTTGCCCATGATTCCAGTTAGGGTATTTAAGCGACCGCGATGCGCCATGCCGATGACGATTTTATTCACGCCAGATTTTGCTGCGACATCGATCATTTTTTCTACCGAAGGCATTGCAGCATCTCCCCCTTCCACCGAAAATCTTTTCGCGCCCGGAAAGCGTTTGTGCAAAAATTGCTCGAACTTTTCGGTGCGAATTACTTCTTTTAAAATTTTAATTTTTTCATCTTTAGAAATGGAAGCGGGTAGCGCAGATTCTGTTTCTTGAGCTAGCCAATCTTTTTCTGCTGGGTTATTAATGTATTCAAATTCCAAGCCAACTGAACCACAATAAATCTTGTTTAATTTTGCGATTGTTGATGCGGCTTCAGCTGGAGTTAGCCCATGATTTTTTGGATCAATTTCTGCGACATATTGCGGCGCAGAAAGCCCGATCGGATCAAGTTTTGCAGCCAAGTGACCAAATCTTTTGTAGGCAGAAACTAAATTTTTTAGACGAATCTCAACATCTCTCTCAACTTTTCCGAGCTTAATTGGCGAAGTCTCTTCTGCTGTTGCAATTTTTTGTGGCGCCCAACTTGGAGCATCGCAAAAATCTCCATCATTTTGACAAAATTCATTGATGAAATCGATATTCGCACTGAAGAATGGCGATGTTTTGAGTGATTCTTTCGACATATGTTTGGAGAAAAAACTTAAAGAACAGAAATGTGGGGAGTGGCGAAAATAAAGACCATAGGGTTTAAATCTTGGGCAACTTAATTTCAATCATGAAAACTAAAGTTCGCCAATAATAAAAATATTCCCGTTATCGCCAAAAAAAGTTGGAGCAGTGATCCAAAAATACATCATAAATCAATGAAAATTTTAGTAATTATTAACGAGTCACTCGCCGAAATGTTTTTGGGTAAAAATACTACGCTTGCCTACATTCTTGCTGCCGCAGATTTTTCCGACTCTGCCGATGTTTACGTTTGGAATTTTGCCGAAAATTTTTGCATAAAAATTGATGCAAAACAGGCGGAAATTTTAACAAAAAAATACACAGAAATTAATCGCCAGATCAGAAATTTTTCGCCAGAAGTTGCGGCGGCAAAAGTAAAAGATTTGATTGAAGAAAATTTTGTAGATGCCATTGAAATCACTTCGGATGATTTAATAATTCAGCGACTCGAGCCAATGAAAGCACCTTTTCCTCCGGTGGGAGAGAAAAATATTAACGATGTTTTGCGCGATTTAAGAGCGCAATTTCCGCGACATATTTTTAATTGTCCGATCGGTTTTTCTGACAAGGAATTAGGAAAATTTTCTGACATCGCAACCCCAACTGCTGAGTTTAAATTAAGTGATGAAAATTACGCGCAGAAGATTGAATTAATGGGTGAAGAATATGAAAAAATTTACCAAAATTTTTCCCCTGAGAAAAAAAGAAAAGTTGTGATTAAACCAAAAGATTTAGCGCAATCTCTCGGAGTTTTTGCGCTCGATCTCGCCAAAGAAAAAGACATAAAAAAAGACGTAAAAAAAGCCTGCATCGAACATGGCGAAGAGCTTTACCAGGGACAAATTTTAGTTCAGCCATTTCTTGAAGGAGTCAGGCAGGGAGATATCCGCGCGACTATTATTAAAAATGAAAAAAGTGATTTTGAATGCGCTGGATACACATTTAGAAAAAGTTTGCGAGCTGCTGAAAGTGAAGATTTTACTACTGGCTATATTGTCGGCGGATCAACCCCGCGACCAATTTCTGATCTTACAAAAAATGAGCAGGAAGATTTACAAAAAAAATGCGAAAAAGTTTTGTATGCTTTAAACGGAGAATTGCGCGAAAAATATCGCGAAGTAATTGAACTCGGCGCTGATTTTATTTTAGTTGGAAATGGTCGCCAAGTTTTTCTTGGCGAGATTAATCATAATTGTCCAGGACTTGTTCCGGTGAGTGAGGCGATGGGTGATGAAAAAAAATACGAAGGGGGATTGGGTATCGCAAAAAGAGTGATCGAGATTTCTACTCGCGGCCTTCGCAGTTAATTTTTTAAATCAAAAACCCGCTGGTTGAGCGAAGTCGAAACCAAGTTAAGGTTCCTGCTACCAAGTCATAAATTCGCTTGGTTTCGACTTCGCTCAACCAGCGCTAAAAAGCAACCGGCGGTTAATTTTTTAAGGACAAAACATTTTAAAACCAGATTTTAAAACCAGGGGAATTGGGCATCGCAAAAAGAGTGATTAAGATTTCTAATCGCGGCCTTCGCGGTTAATTTTTTTAAATCAAAAACCCGCTGGTTGAGCGGAGTCGAAACCAAGGGAAGGGTTTAAAAAATGATAGCAGAGTTTTAGTCACTAAAGGATAAATAAAACTGGCAAGCTAAGGAGCGAAAAGAAAGCTGGGGCATTAGCTAAAAATATTTTTCGCGTAAAAATTAATGTGAAAATGGTAGCGGAGGAGGGAATCGAACCCCCGACACACGGATTATGATCCCGTTGCTCTACCGACTGAGCTACTCCGCCAAATCTTTAAGTCTAATCGTGAAGGGGCGGGCATCGTGTGGATGGAATTTAATTTTTCAAATTTTTCCTTAATTTTACTTTGTCAACTATCTGTCATCCCTGATCCCTTAGTCATTATCCGCGAGAAAGCGGCGATTCATAACTCTCTACTCAGAGTAAATGTTTAATCATCCTGGATCGATGCCTGCGAGGGGATTAGGGGTGGAGGATTGAAAATAAATTTGTAAGACGATCATCGAAAAAAATATTGTTAGCTACGACTGACCACTTACGACGCACGACTTATAAAAAATCATAAATTTTTAATGCGTTTTACAACTCTCAAACCAGCGAAGGAACATATTGCCAAGAAAGAAGTTTCTGCTGCGCATTTTATTCCCTACAAGTGCCACTGGAATTCGAATACGATTTTGACTTACAAAGAAGAATTGGTGCGGGTTGTGAAGATTAAGGGATTCGCTTTTGAAACTGCGGATGATGTTGATGTTGATCTCAAAAAAGCCTCTAGAAATAACTTGTTGAAGGGTATGGCGGCCGGTGGTTTTTCGCTTTATTTCCATACGATAAGACGCAAAGAAAAAGGCTTTCCAGATGGCGATATGCCAGAAGTTTTTTCGCGGCGAGTCAATGATGAGTGGATGGCGAAGCACTCAGATACAAAATGTTTCGTCAATGAGCATTATCTCACCATCATTCGCGGCTCTGATTCTTCAGGTGCGGCAATGATTGAGCACATGGCAAAAAAATTGCAGCATAGTGCGGATAAATCCTCGTGGGAAAATTACATGCGTGAGTGCTATGACGAGCTGGATGAAATGACCGAACGCGTTCTTAATGGCTTTGGAAACTACGGAGCACACTTGCTTGATTTAGTAGAAAACGAAGGTGGAGTCACTTCTGAGTTACTCGAATTTTTAGCAAGAATTGTAAATTGTGGCAGCGCGCAGCCAATGACAGTGCCGCTCGGAGAGATTTCACATCATTTGCCAATCAATCGACTTTTTTTTGGAAGGAAGTCAATT
>CAMBES010000030.1 GCA_945865855.1 Rhizobium sp. Q54
CGAAACTTTTCTAGATCTAGACTAGAGACTTAAGAAATTCATCACTCAAATTTTCCGGTACAATGGTTACTGGAACATTTATTTTGCTGCCGATTTTAGCGACTATTTTTGGCAACACGGTGTTGTCGGAAAGTGAATTATACGACTTGCCAAAGACAATCAATTTGCAATCTGGCGTGTGTTTTAATTCGGAAATAATTTCCGAAGTAATGTCGCCTTCGCGTATTGAAATTGCAGGAGTGATCCCGGTTTCTTTACAGGCTACATCGATCAGTTTTTTGATGCGAGTCTCGAGCTGTTGTCTCTTTTCATTTCCGATGGCTTTAGCGGCGAAAGGTAGATTTTTGTAAGAGGCTTCAAGTATCGCGAGAATTTGCACGGTAAATCCTACGTCTTTTGCCTTGTAGCAAGCGTAGCGTAGGGCGGTTTCAGAGGCGTTGGTGGTGTCGATGCAGACGATTATTGAGGACATATTATTTACCGATAAAACGAAGGAATAGATAGTTAGCCAACCAACCAACCACTAGCGCGAAAGCCACCGCCGCAATACCATAAAGAAAAGATTCTTCATAGGCGAAGTCGAGGATTCTAGCGCTAATACCAACTTGATTGACGTAGATTGGAATTGATTGGAATGACAATAAATTACCCTCACTGATTAAATAAATTTCTACCGTGTATGTGCCGCGCGAAATGTTTTTTGGAAAATTTAGCAAAACTTTGAACAGAGTTTCATTGAGAAAATCGATTTTATCGGCGCCGCTCGAATAAAGCTTATTATGCTCGAGGCGGTCAACGAGCTGAAGCTGAAACTCATTTTTTATATCGGCAGAAACCTTACTACTGGTGTAAAAATTTATATTATTTTTGCCAAGTTCTAGATCGGTTAGGAGTTGGTCAATTCCTTCATTGTTGCTAAAGGTGGAGAAGAGCGAATAGAAACTGTAGCTCTCTTTGAATTTCGCTCTCTGGCCATTATACCAGACTCCTAAAAATTTTTGTTTCTTGGTGACAAGAAAATTTTTCTTCGGGCCGCGCACAGCAATAACAATGTCTCCTGCATCACCCCTAGCGCCAAAGAGTAAGATTTTTGCGCCGTTAAATTTGGTGTCGATATTAATTTCGTTGGTAGAGATTCCAGAGATTAATGGATTGGCGAAGGCTGGTGTTGACGCTAAAAAAAATAAAAGAATTGCAAGTTTTTTCATCGTTTTAACACCTCTATTATGTAGAGGTGAGAAGGTTCGGTGAAGAGGATAAAAAGCATTTTGACACAGACGCCAAGAAGCAATAAAGCCAGAAAAGAACGCATGCTGTCGGCGTCAACTTTGTATCCGGCGCGCGTGCCGATTTGGGCGCCGACGGCTGAGCTAATGATCATTAAAAATGCGAGCACGATGTCGACATTATTGCTTGTAACTGCTTGCAAAAAAGTTGCGTTGCTGGCGATGAAGACGATTTGAAATAGCGAAGTGCCAACAACTACACTTGAAGGCATGCGTAAGATGTAGATCATTGCTGGGATCATCAAAAATCCGCCACCAATTCCCATTAAAGAAACTAGAATGCCAATTCCGGCGCTGAGAATTATTGGAATTAAAATGCTGACAGTGATTTCAGATTTTGGAAAATATACTTGCCAAGGAAGTCTTTCGAGGCGCTTCAAAAATCCTCCATCGCCATGTTCGGGTTTTTTGTCCCAGGTTACGCCATATTTTTTTTCCATCAAAGTGCGTACGCTGTCGATCAGCATTGTGACGGAAATAGTGCCGAGGAAAATCACGTAAACGAGAGCGATTACGATGTCGATATGGCCAGAATTTTGCAGGATTCGGAAAATTGAAACGCCAAAAGTCGAGCCAAAAAATCCACCAAGTACAAGAAATAAACCCATCTTAATATCGACATTTCTTTTACGAAATTGTACGAGTAGCCCAGAGACGGAAGCGGCAATAATCTGGTTAGTGGAAGTAGAAACGGCAATAGCCGGAGGGATGCCGATGAACATCAAAAATGGCGTCGCTAAAAATCCACCACCAATGCCAAACATGCCGGCTAAAAAGCCAGCACCTAGCCCAAGAAATAATACCAAAAGTATATTTACCGGAATTTCAGCGATGGGTAAGTAGATTTGAAACATTAACTAATAACGGAAATTTTTTGCCCAGGTAATTGTTCAGAACAATCGAGTTTCGCTAGATCAATATCTTGCGGATCCTTGATTAGGGCCAAGGCATGTAATTCATTTTCATGGAAAATCGAAGACAAAATTATGCCGACCGATTTTCCTGCGCAATAAATCTCTGAGTTTTTTTCGATGCTATGCTGAGATTGTAGAAGCGTTTTTGGTTGTTTTCTTTCGACAAGCTCGGGACAGCTAATTTTGATGTGAAAAATCTTTTTTCTGATTTCACCGCGATGATGCGTGCGAGCGGTTAACTCTTGTCCGACGTAACATCCCTTGTTGTAATCAATCGCATTTAGATCGTCGAAACCGAATTCGAGAATTAAGGATTTCTCATAAGTTAGATCACTTTCTGATTCAGGAATTTTTAGAGAGATGCGCAAGAATTCATAATTTTTAAGTGAATCGCAAGTAACGTTTCCATAGAGTCTATGACCTAGTTTGGAATTGCGCGGATCAGGAAATCCTCTTCCTTCTTCATTAGAAATTATTTTCAGCTCATCATTTTTTTTGATCACAACTTGCGAGCGTAATTTATAAAAATTCAGCTTTTGAAAAATTTCATCACGTCGCTCTGCAAAGCAATCCAGTATTAGATTCTCTCCATCATCAAAAATAAAAAAATCGTAAAGAAATCTGCCTGTAGCGCTAAGCATCGCGGCATAAATAAGATTGCTTACTGAGGCTTTTTCGACGTTATTCGTGATTAATCCTTGCAGAAATTTTTTACGATCAGCACCGCCAATCTCAATAATGGCTCGGTTAGTTAAGTGAATCATGCGAGTATTAATTTTAGGTTTTTTTCTAACTTTTCTAGATCGACAAGCAGACTGCCGTGATGCGGATCTTTGATTTTACTGCGCGAGCCAAAATTACATTTTTGGTAAAAATATTTTATCCGTAAAAGGGCAGAAAGTTTGTAATAGTCAGCTGTAGGCAACTCTGTTGCTAGCTCTAAAATTGAAGAGTCTTCAGGCATGAAGAAGATGTTGGTAAGTCCAGCCCCATGAGGGCTAACAAGATATTTTGTTTTAGAAAAAATAGCGATTTGTTCAGCGTAAGAAAGCTTTTCGGCGATAATTTTTTTAAATCCATATTTTGCGACTAGATCACTAACTTCCTGCTCATTTTCAACAAAACGTAAAACTTGATCTTCGCGCGAAACATAAATTTTTTTATTAGCTTCAAAATCATTTCGCAGAGTTGTTCTAATCTGTTCAAAATATTGCTGATGTTGCTTCGGCGCATTAACCAAAGCCAGTTCCTTTGTTTTAATATTTGATTTGCGACACAGAAAAATGATTTGTTCTTTTTTGATTCCGAATTTTGCAAGTGATGGCAAAACAAATGGATATTTCTGATATTTTTTTGGCAAAAAAAGCAGAGAATTTTCGAGAAGATTTTTTTCCTTAAGGATTAAAAGTTTCTTCAAAGCAAAGACGTGCCAGTGATAATAATTACTTGTCCATTCGTCGGTAATGAGCAAAAATCTTTTTTTACTAAAATTGAATTTCGGGAAAATAAATTTGAAAAAAAATCGAAAACCATTCTGGTATTTTTGATAATTTTCTTCACTGATACAGCTGTCGCGAAAAATTTTGAAATAATTGAATACAACAGAACTGGTGCTGATACGGACGTTTTTTAAAAATTTAATTTCCGACTTAAAATATCCCTCAAAATAATTTCCTTCTGGAATATTTTTAAAAACATCAAAGTCAGAATTTGTTGCATCAAAATTTATCGGCTTTGGATAGTTTTTCACTTCATCATCAATTCTAGGTTTCTTTCTAATCGAGCGAGGTCGACGTGAATACTACCTTCGTGTGAATCTGATGTTCTGCTCTTTGTATCTTCGCCCATTTCACATTCTTGATAAACGTAATTCATGCCAATTATATCAGCCATTTTGTAGTAATCAGTTACCGGTTTTACTGCTTTTGATTTGTTTGCGAGCTCTAAAACATAACCACCTTTCTGCATGAAGAGCATGTTGGTAAGGCCAGCCCCATGTGGACTGATGAGGTATTTAGCTTTTGATGAAATAGACATCTGCTCTTGATAGGAAAATTTTTCGGCACAAATTTTCTTAAATCCGTAACGTTCAAGCAAAGCAACAACATCGACTTCATTTTCGGCGTAGCGACTATATTGACCTTCGCGTGAAATATAAATTTTATCACCAAAATTCATATCACTCGTAATGCATGGAGCGTTTTGCTGTAAAGTCTGGTAAATTTTTCTAAATACCTCGGTGTGATGACAAGAAAAAGAAACAATAGGAACTTCTGAAACTTTAATATTCGATTTTCTATTCAGGAAAACGATTTGATTTTCTTCGATTCCAAAAGCTTTTAAAGAAGGAAGAACCATGCCGTAATTCCGATATTTTCTCGGCAGAAATAGTAATGAATTTTCTAGCAATCCGGCATTTTTTAAAATCACCAGTCGTCCTAGAGCGATAACATGCCAATGATAGTAGTTGCTAGTCCATTCGTCACTGATGAGAAGGAATCTTTTTTTACTAAAATTAAACTTCGGAAAGATGAATTTTAAGTAAAAACGTGAGAAGTTTTTTTGATATTTTTTATAAACTTCTTCGCCAATGCAACTATCGCAAAAAATTTTAAAAAATTTGAAAACAACAGAGTTATTGCTGATGCGAGCATTGCGCACAATTTCTATTTTTGGTGCTGAAGAAAATTCAAATTCATGATCAGCAAAAATATCAAATCTTTTATCTTTTGGATCAAAGTTGAGGGGTGGGCGATATTGATGGTTGCTACTTTTGAAGTTGTTCATTTGGTTTTTGTCTTAGTTCATCGGCGGTTGTAAGGGTTTGCAATTTAATAAGTAGATTTGATTGAAAATTGACTCAAAACAATCTTAATTATTTATTATCTCACTTAATGCAAATTTTACTTAGATAAATTTATGTTTTTAAAAACCATTCGTTACATCCGCAAGGCCTACAAAAACACCTGTCGAATTTTGCAAAATAGCGAAGATTCAAAAGTGCTCCAAGGTAAAATTCTTGCTAGTCTAAATGCATCCAAATCAGTTAAAGATTTATCTCAAATTGAGTTCAAAGTCTTTTCACAGAATGGAGAAGATGGGATAATCCAATATCTTTTGAGCAAACTTGATATTCCAAACGAACATAAAATATTCGTAGAATTCGGAGTTGGTGATTATTACGAATCAAATACGCGACTTCTTTTAAATGCCGATCGGAATTGGCGCGGATTAGTCATTGAAGGTGATCCAAAAGAGGTTGAGAGAATCAAAAGCCATGAGAATTTTTGGAAATATAATCTGCAAGTTATGTGTGAATTTATTACCGCGGAAAGCATTAATAAAATATCAATTCCGGACTATCTTTGAGTTCAGATAAGACTATTGGCATTCTAAGTATTGATATTGACGGTAATGATTATTGGGTGATGAACGCTATTGATTGTGTTGAGGCGATTATCTTGATATGCGAGTTCAACAAAAATGCTCCTTCTGGATATATTCAGCCTTATGAAGCAAATTTCATGTGGGACCGCAAGAGTTCTGCGGGAAGCTCCTTAGATGCCATTATAGATTTGGCAAAGAAGAAGAAATATCAATTTGTTGGCACTGATTCATCGCAAGTTAATGCCTTCTTTGTTAGAGATGACTACTTAGAAAGAATGAATTAATGGCGATTTTTTTGCCAAAGTTTCTTAATTTTTTTACGAAGAAATTTTAGATTTTGTTTGAGCGGAACAGTAATTTCTGAGAGTATTCTGCTCTTTGAGTCAAAAGCGCAATTAGGCTTTTTGTAATTCTCACGAAAATGCTTAAGAATGGCATCAAAGACGTAAATTGGAATCCAGCTTAAATTCAAAAGATAGGCTTCAATCGCCGCACCACTTGATTCTTCGATGCAAAAAAATCTTCCATCGGGATTCATGTGAACTATTTTTACGTCTTCTCCAAGTGGCAATTTTTCCATCCTCATCCCAAAGCCGCGACAGATTAAATCATCAAAAAAACCATTCTCGACGATCTTGGCAAGTCCGATCGTTCTAAATTTTTCTTCCGCTTTAAAAATAGCGTAAACTGACATCTCGTTGAAGCTGCACGGAAAATTATTTCCCTTCATCGCTCGCTCAGTTTCTTGGAGGAATTCTTCGCGCGAAAAAACCTCAATAATTTTCTGGTTGTAGCGGTAAATTGTTTGAAGATTTCCGAAATATCCTTTGATACAATCTCCGTTGGATTGTTCGGTGAAATCCATGTCAGCATACCTGTGTTCGACCAATGCAAGATCTTTGAAAATCATGTTATCTGAATCGAAATGCCAAAATTTTTCGATCTCATGCTTTATTAGAAAATTGTACAAAATGAACCATTTGCGAAAGACGAATTTGTTCCAATCTTCACCATGCTTGTAGCTGTCGAATGCTTGTGAGGTGATTAGTCTGTAGGTGTTGTCAAAAGTTTTTAACTCGTTGCCGTAAGCAAAATCAGTTAGATTGAAATGCTTTACACCATAGCGTAGCGCGACTTCTTTGTTTGATTCATCGCCAAGTAAAATAATTTCCTTGTTTGGATTGGAAATTTTTGCGCAGTCAAAAACGTAAGGAAGATATTTGCTGAAGCCATAATGGCAGAAAATTATTGGCAAGTTTTTCATAAAAAGTTTAATCTTTTCGCTGGTTGAGCGAAGTCGAAACCAAGAAAAGATTTACGTTGAACTTTCTTGGTTTCGACTTCGCTCAACCAGCGAAAGTTTTACAGGACTGGCTTTTAGAGCGGGTGTGTATTTTTTTGATACCATTTCCAAGCATGTTCAACATGCTCTTCAATCTTTGTAAATCGAGGGTCCCAACCCAGATATTCTTTGGCGAATTTGTTGTTTGAAATAACTAAATCTGGATCGCCAGCGCGACGTTTTCCGCGAGAGATTTTAAAATCTTTTCCGATCACTTTTTTAAAAACCTCACTGACTTCTTTGACAGAAAATCCAACGCCATTACCTAAATTTATTTTGACTGAATTGCCAGTTTTAAGCTGAGTCTCAAGTGCCATAACATGGGCATTTACGAGGTCATAGACGTGGATATAATCGCGAATGCAAGTGCCATCTTTTGTTTTGTAATCATCACCAAAAATTACGAATTCTTCGCGTTTTCCTTCAGCGACTTGTGCGAGAATTGGAAAAATATTGGCTGGATTTTTAGTTATTTCGCCAAGCTCTAATTCTGGATCAGCTCCTGTCACATTAAAGTAGCGCAGGGCGCTGTATATTAGTCCGTGGGCTTTGTTGTAACTTTCTAAAAGTTGCTCGCCCATCAATTTTGAGAATCCGTAAGGATTAGATGGATTTTTTTCGCTGTCTTCCGAAGTTAATTCTGAAGTGCCAAAAATTGCAGCACTCGAAGAAAAAATAAAATGCTCAATTTTTGAATCGACTGCGGCTTGCAGCAAAACATTCATTTTTGCGAAATTGTTTTCGTAATATTTATGAGGATTTTTTACTGATTCTTCAACTGACTTAGAGCCAGCAATGTGAAAGATTGCCAGCGGTTTGTATTTAAAAAAAACCTCTAGCATTTTAGCGCGATCGCCAAAATCAGCTTCAACAAAATCTCCGTATTTAACTAACTTACGAAAACCGGTAGAAAGATCGTCAACAGTGATTGGACAAAAATTTCTCTGTGCTAGAATCTTGCAAAGATTAGATCCGATAAATCCTGCTCCACCCGTCACAATAACATTTTTTTTCATGAGAATTCTAAACGCAATTCACGCACAAGGCATTGGAGGAGTTGATCAAGTTTTTCGCAATTACACGGAAGTTTTGACACAAAATTTATCAGGAGGGGGCCACGAGGTGGCGCTGCTAATTTCTAAGAATGGTAATGAAAATTACCAAGCTAAAAAAATTTTTAAGCTCAGAAATTTTTCGCAGGTTTTTGATTTCTTACATTTGCTGTGGATTGCCATTTGCTTCAGGCCAGACGTGATTATTTGCCACTCAAATCGCGTGATGAAATGGATGCGTTTCTTGCCGATAAAATCGGTGGGAGTTAATCACGGAATCAGTTTTAAAAATTCTCTGCATTGCGATTTTGTGATTAGCATTAATCAGCAAATTGCTGATTTAGTTGTTGCTGCGGGATTCGATAAGACAAAGTCGCTCGTGCTTCCAAATGTAATTAAAATTGATCAGAAGTTTTGCGAGAAAAAATTAAAATCTCCGTTGGTAATTGGAATTTATGGCCGTCTTGAGCCAAGAAAAGGTTTTGATATTTTGCTCAAAGCCTGCGGAATTTTACAAAAAAATGCCGAGCAAAAATACAGTAATTTTCGTGTAAAAATTGGTGGATTCGAAGTCCCAGGAAGCTATGGCTGGCATAACATTAAAGACTTAGCTAAAGAATCTGATATTTCTGAAAAATGTGAGTTGGTCGGAACTGTTTTAGACAAGAAAAAATTCTTCGAAGACGTGGATATTTTTTGTGTGCCGTCACGCGAAGAGCCTTTCGGTTTAGTGATTCTTGAAGGATTTTTATTTTCTACTTTGGTGATTTCTTCCGAAAGCGACGGTGGAAGATTTTTAATTAAAGATGAAGAAAATGGCTTACTTTTTGCCAATGAAAATCCTGAAGAACTTGCGGCAAAAATAATAAAAATTTTGGACAATCCAGAAATTTACTCCAGGTTTACCAAACAAGCCTTCTTAAGGCTCGAAAAAGATTTCTCTTTTGATTTTTTGAGCAAAGAACTAGCCAGAATTTTAGAAATAATCTCCAAATGAAATCACTGCCATCAATTCTAATTCTGTTTCTTTTAACCTCTTGTAATGCCTTTTGGGAGCCGATGCCAAAGAGTTGGAATTGGGGAATGAAGCCACGTCCGACCACCGGCATACGCGGCTTTCCGCCAGCAGATACTGATTATGGCAAAGGTTTTCAGGATGGCTGTGTTGCGGCTTGGGATGCTGTAACTAAAGGCTTAACAGCTGACTTGAAACCACAGTTTGATTACAAGCGTTACGCAAAAAATGGTGACTATAACACTGGTTGGAGCGATGGTATTGAACACTGCACTTACATCATTGATTGGGATGTAGTTTAAAGTTAAAATGCTGACGCATCTAATAACTAAATTGCTTTAAAAAAGAGAAGGCAGTTCGGTCTTTTTAACAAATCATATTTTTTTGATGGGGAAAATTTTTCTTACTACGTTGTTATTAATTTTATCCTCTTGTCGCATGCCGACAAATTTTGGTTTTTATCAACCAATTACCATGGATATGAATGTTCCAGATGGTCCTCCGGAATTTAAAGCGGGATGGAGAGATGGCTGCAGATCTGGATTGGCGACTGGTAGTTTTCTCAATTCAGCTGCTTATTTAACCAAGGAGGGTGCGTCATTTTCTCCTATTTATACTCACGATAGTCAATATCGCACTGCCTGGAGTAATTCCTATTTTGTTTGCCAGACTTATGGCGCAAAATTCGTAGAACTTAACTCAATGCAGCATGGCCCGATTAGTAAATAAATTATCAAAATCATGATTCACACCTCGTTTTTATTACTTACTTTGGCACTTCTTTCTTCCTGCTCTACGTCTTTGGCTAAATATCTTCCTGATCGCCCAGATAAGCAATTCAAAGAGAGCATGAAAGATGGCTCTCCTGAATTTGCGCAAGGTTGGAAAGATGGTTGTGAGGTTGGAATGTCGAGCTCAAGTAATACTTTTTATAAAATGTTTTACCGTAATAACGCCATCGACGGTTACAAAATGGGGAGCTCTTCAGATTATAGCACGGCATGGGGAAATGCTTTTTGGTACTGTGCTCGTTCTGATTGGGTCAAGCAGAAAAGCAGCACCTGGAGTTCAGTGTTTGGCGGTTATAAATAATGATGAGATTAATACTTCTCATACTCATTTCCTTTGGTTTCACTTCCTGTGCAATCTTTAAAATACCTTTCAAGAGCACCTTTGCTCCTCTTTCAAATTTCAAAGTTCCACCCGGAACCCCAGCATTTAAATCTGGATATAAGGATGGATGTTCGAGCGTTCTCTATTCTCGTGGTAACATGTTTTATCGCTCACGTTATGAATATCGGTACGACCCAAATATGATTGACAACACCGAGTATAAATTCGGTTATTCAAGAGGTGGGTCTTGGTGCTTTACACACATTGTTGGGATTAGTCCTGATAACGCATTAGGTCCTGCAGATGGCCTTTCTTCTTTATCCCCATATGGTGCAAGGCCAATGTTTGATACTTCTCCAAATAATATAAATAATGCTTTTGATGGTATGTTTGACGGGCTTTCTGCTCCGATAAATGCCGATACTAACTCAACTCCAGGTGGGTTAAATGCCATTTTTGATGTTTATCAAAAAGGTATTAGTGGTGGTCAAGCTGGTGCAGGAGGTTCTGTATTCGGTAGCAATCCACTTTGGTCTGGCGAAAAAGGAGTTGGTTTTATGGGGATTTGGTAAATGTTTTTTCGCTACCTGCTAATAGCTTTGCTTCTTGCTTCTTGCTCTACTCCAAACTGGTACAAACCTTACGGATACACGACATTTAAAAGAATGCCAAAAGGAGGATCTCCTGGTTTTCAACTTGGCTGGATTCATGGCTGCGAATCTGGTTTAGGATCACAATTTGGCGGAGGATTATTCATGTATTTTTATACCTGGAGTCGTGATCCAGACATCGCCTCAGTCAATCCCGACATTAATAAAATTAGACTGAGATATAAAAAAGAATTAGCCGCATTGAACTGGAATAATCAAAACGAAATCAAGAAAAATTTTAGCGATTACAATACGATTTTTTGGAATGCTCACAGCTTTTGTCACGCGTCAATTTTAGGTATCTTGCAAATGGCCGAGATGAGGCCAGCGCTTCCAGGTGACGATCGTTACGATCCTAGTTATGAGCCGATTGGAAAAGTGTGGTCGCTTCATGGCAAGGGCGATACACGTCTTGGCAAAGGAGACTTCTGGTAGCATGAAAATCTTCTGCATCATTCTCTTAATTTTCTCTCTTGCTTCCTGCTCTTCTTACAAGCCAATTTTAGACCAAAACGAAAAATTTTTGGCGAGCAACGAAACAGAAAGGCAAAAAGAAATATCCGTCTGCAAATCTGAAGCTAATGAATATCTAGATAAATTAAAAACCGAACGCGCTTTACGAGAAGCTAGTCGTAAGGCTTTTATCGGTGGAATTGTTGGTGCGGCAGTTGGTGCATTTTCTGGAAAAAATATTAAATCTACTTTGATCGGAACCGCGATTGGAAGTGGTGCCGGTGCAATAATCGGTGGCCTTTCAGTTGTTGGTGAAGATAAAGTAAAACCCGACGTGATTAAGCAGCGCTACATCAGTAATTGTTTGGCGAAGAAAGGTTATTTAGTAATTGGTTGGTATTAACTCACTCTTGTCTCGCCTCTAAGGCGTCGATCTAAGAAAGTTTCCGCGCGCTGTAATCCTTTATTTTTTCCCGCTTTTGCGGGGATGACTTGGGAAAGATCGGGGTAAATTTACAGCTTTAAACAAAACAAAAAAATGAGCACAGAAAAAGAAAAAAAACCAGAAGGTATTCGTGTTGCAAAACTAATCGCCGCCTCAGGTCGTTGTTCACGTCGTGAAGCTGAAGAGCTGATCGTGGAAGGACGCGTTAAGGTAAATGGCGTGACTATTACAACCCCCGCAACATTCATTACCGATCATTCGGTAAAAATTGACGACAAGTTAATTAGTGCCAAAGGCCCTACGCGTCTGTGGATCTTTCACAAGCCTGTTGGTTATTTAACGACAACAAAAGACCCTAATGGGCGCAAAACAATTTTCGATTTATTGCCGCGAGATTTACCGCGCGTGATTGGAGTTGGCAGATTAGATTATAACACTGAGGGCTTGCTGTTATTGACTACAGACGGTGCTTTAGCGCGTCATTTAGAATTACCAAAAAACAAATTTGTTCGCGAATATCGTGCGCGAGTTTTTGGTAAAATTGATGAAGAGAGAATAAAAAGATTAGAGCGCGGAGTGACTGTTGATGGCGTTAGATATGGTTCGATCAAGGTTGAAGTAGAAACAGAAAAAGCCTCAAATTCTTGGCTAAAAATTTCTCTAACCGAAGGAAAAAATCGTGAAATCAGAAAAGTAATGGAGCATTTCGGCCTTCAGGTGAATAGGCTTATCAGAATTTCTTACGACGAGTTTAAGTTAGGAAGTTTGCCCGTTGGTCAGGTATTGGAAATTAGAAAAGCGGTGGTTAATCAGTTTAAGTTGTAATTTTGCAATAGTGACAAAACCTTCCAGATCGCTGACTGCAATGAATGAAGATTGAGCTTAATCATTCCGCCTCTCATCACGGGCTTCGATCCAAAAGGGCTCATCAAGAACTATTTATTCCACTAATTTCGCTAATTTCC
>CAMBES010000031.1 GCA_945865855.1 Rhizobium sp. Q54
CTTTGGTAAGATTTGAGATACAAATCATTCACAACCTTCTTCCACCTACTGGCATATGGCGTAAACATTATGTAGGGCTTCTTATCATCTTTTAAAATCTCATCTTTTTCAAAGATTACATGATCTTTGATGCCCTTAAAATCAATTCCTTTGGCCTTTAGCAATTCGTAAATTTCTTTATCGCGATTCCTTGCATATGGCTCATAATCGCGATTCGCAAATACTGCGTTAATTTTGTAATCACTCAGCAGCTCTTCAAAAACCTCCAACGGATTGCCGTAAAAAATTTTAAGAGAAGATCCAAAAACCTCTAACTCGCTTTTTAAACGAGTAACTTCCTGATGAATAAATAAAACCCGAGCATCTCTTTTGTTTGTAAGCTTATCCAAGATTTTGCGATCAAAAATAAAAATTGGCAAAACAGAAGAGTCTGATTTTAAAGCACTCCACAGCCCAGCATTATCCCAAAGCCTAAGATCGCGACGAAACCAAAAAATTGTGACCGGAGATTTCGACAAGGATTTAGAGTTTTTTAAATGAGATGGAAAGGGTTCCTACACGAAAACCAAATTTAGTCATTTGAGAGACGTTAATCGCAGTTTTTTCATCAACGAGATAGATCCAATCGATTAAGCGAATGTCATACTTCTTGCCGTCAACATCCACTTTCAAAATATAATCCATTTTCATGGCATTACCATATTGCTCACCTTTAGCAATGCCTACAGTATCATGAGCTTTGGCGGTAAAATTATTATCATCAGACAACTTAATTTCCCAAATACGACGATCAGTTTTGCCATCAGAGAAAATAAAATCTTCTTCAAGCCTTCCTTCGTTTTCCTTCCAGGTACCGATCATTTTTACGGTAAAAGTTTTAATTACCTCGCCGCTACGATTTTGAAGAATTCCCTGCGCCTCAAGCGGGCCATTTAGGTAATTTCTAATATCGAGTTTTGGTGAGTTTTTTGTGTAAATTTTTGGATCAATAGCAGAAGAACATCCGAATAATAAGTTTAGAGACATAATGGTTGCGATAATTTTAAGTTTCATAAATTGGGAATTTTTTTGTAAAAAAAATAAGATTAAAAATTGTTAAAGTTTTCAAAATACAGGGCAGTAAGGCGTAAAAAAAAGAAATGCCAACCGCGCCTTCCGCCACTAATGATCCGGGCTTGTATCCCGACAATCCAAGAAAAATTAAACTAGTTGAGGCGGCGATCATCAAGCTCATTTTTGTCGTCAAATTCCACCATGCAAAATAAGATGATGTCATCTCTTTTTTCTCAGAAGTTATTTTGGCTAAAATTGTTGGGGGCATGATTAAATCAGCTCCCAAAAAAGCTCCGGAAAAAAAGCAAACAAGGTAGAAATAAACGGCATTCTCAGAAGTTAAGAAATAGGCAAAAGAGAATGTTAAAACTGATCCAAAGATAGAAATAATCCACGAGTGAATAATTCCAAATCTATTTGCGAGATATTTCCAAAAAGGAATGAAGCAACAAGCGGAAAGAAAATAGAGTGATAAAAACAAACCAAGACTTTCTTCCATTTTTAGAACGTCACGAACATAAAAATTTAAGTTTGCCGCTGGTAAGCTTACGGCTATTCCGTTTAGAAGAAAAATTCCCAAGAAGGCCAGAAAACTTTTGTCATGAAAAATCTTAAAAAATTCGATCTTTGATTGTTTGTGGGGATTTTCGGCTTTTTCATGAATTTTTACTTTGGAAAAAAATCCAAAAGTCGCCAGCAGAATAAGAGCTGCAAAAACAAAGCTTAGTGCCGTGTAGATATAATCAGAATCTATGTGAAAAAATTGAGCAAAAATTACTGGAAGCAGAAAAGCAAAAATCATTCCTATGACGCCAAACATCTCTTTAAAAGAATTAATCAAAATTCGCTGCTCATCATTCTTGGCGATAATCGCGGCAAGAGATTCAAAATTTATGATAGCGAAATTAAAGCAGGTGTAAGTAGCGATTAAAGAGCAGCTAAACCACAAAATTGACAGATTCTTATCAAGAGATTCTGGGGGATTAAAAACCAAATAAAATGCAACGCATAGTAAGGTTGTTGAGAAGTAGATAATTTTTTTACGGCTGAATTTTTTTTGCGAAAGTGAGTCAGAAAAATAACCAATTAGCGGGTCTTGCAGAGCATCAATTATGCGAATAAATATAAGCAAGAAGCCAATAGTGGCGAGGTTTATATCAAATTTTCTGGCATAAAAATCGCTGATATTGAGATAGATTGGAATCCCCACAAAAGCGAGCGGTAGCGCCAAGAATGAAAAGAAGAAGGTTTGTGATTTTAGCATGATTCGGGTGCGTTTTTATTTTTTATGAGATTACGACCCTCAAAAACTAGACTCCATTTTCCCAGATTTAGAGTTCTATTTTTAAATATTCTTAGAAGTAAAACATTCCAAGAGACCCGAGGAATAATTACTGTTCATCTTTAAAAAAACACGCAGCTCTCAAAGCGAAAAAAGGAGGCAAAGTAATTTGCTCAAATTGGATTAAAACTCTGATTCTTTCTCGCAATAATTTATCAGCGAAGAAGGCCGATTTTATTGAGTTGTCACTGGATCTTTATTGAAAAAACCTCGTAATAAAGAGGCTAACAAGCGACTTTTTTTCTTTGGATTGAGGCGTCAAAATTAAGTTTTATTTTTCTCGCAAGCTCTATCTGACTAAAGATAAGAAAAATGGTGTCTAGCTCTGTAGCTAATAATATTGCGAACTCCCCTTATCTTCTTTGTTATGTCTGGCATGAATTACTAAATTGCTGGCCGTTAGTAATTTTCCAAAGCCAACCCCAACCAATGCAAATTAATGTCTAATTTTTTTACCAAGCTACAAATTGAAAAGATTGCTAATTTAGCTCTCGAGGCCGGAGAAATCGCGGCACATTCTTTTGAGACAAAGGATTTTTTAGTCACAAAAAAAGCAGATGGCTCTGGCGTTACTTCTGCTGACATTGCCGTGAGTAAATTTCTGCGCAAACATCTACAAAATGAATTTCCGCTAATTCCAATTATTTGTGAAGAGGGCGAATTGCGCGAGTTTTCTGGTGAGATTTTTTTTCTGATCGACCCGATTGATGGCACGTCTAGCTTCATTAAAGGCGATGTCGAGTTTTGCGTAAATATCGCTTTGGTAAAAAATAAAAAACCAATTTTTGGCTTAATTTATGCTCCACTTTTTGAAGGGGGAAAGATGGCTTTTAGTAATGAAAATAATCAGGTCATGCTTCGACAAACTCATCATAATAATTTGTGTCGTCGCGTCGATTTTGTCGAAGTAGAATCTTTAGATAATCAATTACTAATAATCACCAGCTCTCGCTCAAAAGATCGAGATGTTGCAAATTGCATTGCGCAAATTTGTCCGGGATTTTCACAAAATTTTACCACCGAAAAACTTTCTTCAGCGATTAAATTCTTTCGTTTGCTTGAAGGTAATGCAGATCTCTATTTGCATTTTCGTCCATCAATGGAATGGGATACTGCGGCCGGACAGGCTTTGGTGGAGATGCTTGGAGGTGAGGTAAAAAAACTAACCAAAGGATCCAAGGTCGGAGAGAATATTACTTATAAAAAAACTACTTTTGAGAACTCGCCTTTTATTGCTTTTATAAGTAAGAATATCCGCCATTTGGGCAAGATCGAGACCCAATAAATAAAGCTTCAGAGATTTACAATTCTCCTGATCAGCAAAATATTGTGGAGAGGTGAGTTATTTTTTAGCCTCTGCTTTTGGGGCTATTTTCATTTCTCTAAAATAACGCTCAGCGCCTGGATGTAATGAAGCCGAGTTACCTTCTTTGATCATGTCCTCTTTCTTTAAATTAGAAAAGACAGGGTGAAGAGTTTTGAAATTATCAAAATTTTCCATCACTGCTTTGGTGATATTGTAAACCACATCAGCGCTTTGCTTATCTGAAGTTACGATTGCGGCTTTAACACCAAAACTTGTGATGTCATTGGCATTTCCAGCATACATTCCGCCTGGGATCACGGCCTTAACGTAAAATGGATTTTTCTCGATCAACTTATCAAGAGTCACCGGATCGATTGGAATAATTTTTATCTTACAAGTTTGAGTAGCTTCTTGCAAAACTCCATTCGGATTGCCGGCAACGTAAATCATTACATCAATCTTGCCGTCACACAATGCTCTAGGCTGCTCAGATGGCTGAAGATAAGTAATCGCAGCGAAATCTTGTTTTTTCCAACCCTTAGCTTCCATCAACACTTCTGTTGTTGCATAAACACCTGAGCCTTCTGGTCCAAAGTTTATTTTTTTACCAAAAATATCATCCAACTTAGTCATTTTAGAATTTTCTAAAACCGCGATTGAAAAGGTCTCAGAATAAAGAGACATAACCGAGCGCAATTCTTTAAACGGTTTTTGATCAGCGAAAAATCCGGTGCCATTATAAGCGTGATATTGCCAATCTGATTGCACGATTCCAAAATCAATCGCGCCATTACGAATAGCATTAAGATTAGATACTGAACCTCCGGTTGACTCAACTGAACAACGAATTCCATGCTCCTTGCGACCGCGATTTACTAAGCGACAAATTGCTCCACCAGCTGGGTAATAAACACCTGTAATCGCACCAGTTCCAATTGAAACATAACGCGTCGCTGCAAAAGACTCTTCTGTTAAAAAACAAATGCAGGCAAAAACGATTAGGAATAGTTTTTTCATCTATTAAAGGAAATTTTTAAAGGAACGAAGCTGCCAAAGATTGGGTCGTTTTTTTAAATGTCAATTTTCACAACTCCGCAAAATCTTGTCAGTAATTTGACATTAGGGAAGTCGCTTTTTACGTTCTACCATCCACGCTTAATCATAGCTCGATCCCTAACACTTAAAAATTAAAAAAATGAAACTTTGGCAACAGGTTCTTATTGGTCTTGCTTTGGGTATTGTTGCAGGAGTTCTTCTGGGCGAACAAGCTGCCGGTTTAAAAATTTTCGGCACTGTTTTTATTAGCCTAATCAAGATGGTCATCGTTCCATTGATTTTTTTCGCTCTCCTTTCCGGGATAACCTCAATGAATGGCGCAGGAAACTTTACTAGAGTTGGCCTCAAAGGTTTTTCTGCTTACATTTTTACTGCCATTTTTGCTGTATTAATTGGCCTTGCTGCTGGAACAATTTTTCAGCCTGGCGCTGGCGTAGATCTTCATTCAATGATTGGATCCGAAGAAATTGCCCCGATTGTCGCAACTAAGGCCCCGCCAACAATTTCTGAATTTTTACTTGGTTTGATTCCAACAAATCCAATCAATGCAATGGCCACCGACAACTTTTTGCAGATCATTATTTTTTCGATCTTCACCGGGATTGTAATCAACATGGTCGGTGAAAAAGCTAAGCCGCTTAAAGAAATTATTTATTCTGCTTCACAAGTTACTTTCCGAATGATTGAGATCATCGTGAAGCTTGCGCCCTTTGGTGTATTTGGCTTCATCTCCTGGATTGTTGGAACGCAAGGCCTGGAAGCTTTAGAAGCTCTCGGCAAATTAGTTGTTACAGTTTTGGCCGCTTGCGCTTTCCAATATTTAATTTTTGGCGTGATGATTTTGGTATTTGCCAAAATTTCTCCCCTGCCTTTTTACCGCAAAATTCTTGTTACTCAGTCTCTTGCTTTCGCAACTAGCAGCAGCAAAGCAACGCTCTCAACAGCAATGAGCCAACTTCAAGAAAGAATGGGCGTTTCTAAATCTAACTCCAATTTTTTACTACCGCTTGGTGTCTGCATTAACATGGACGGAACTGCGATTTATCTCGGCATTTGCGCTCTATTCTTCGCTCAAGCCTACGGAATTGATCTAACTACTCAGAACTACATCATGTTAGTTCTAACCTGCACTCTCGGCTCAATCGGTGCCGCTGGAATTCCTAGTGGCTCAATCATTTTCATGGGAATGGTTTTAAGCTCAGTCGGTTTACCACTCGAAGGAATCGGCATCATTCTTGGTGTCGATCGAGTTTTAGACATGGTGCGCACAACCATCAACATTACCGGAGACAGCGCAATCACCCTCATCGTCGACAAGAGCGAAGGCGGGCTGAATGAAAAACTTTACTACAAGAAGAATGTTTAAAAAGTTAGTGCTAAGTGCTTGGTGCTTAGCGCTAAGCCTTTCTCCTTGTTACGCCACAGAAGATTTAACACAAATCGAATCTTACCTTAATAACATCAAAAACATCTCGGCTGATTTCACCCAGCAATCTGAAAGTGGAACGGTTGCAGGAAAATTTTACCTCGCGCGCAATTCTGAAACCGCCGGAAAAATGCGCGTAGAATATTTAGCTGAGCCAAAAATCGTAATCGTAGTTAATGGCGCAGTTCTTTCTTATTTTGATGTTGAGCTCGATGAAATCTCGCATCTTAGCACCAACACAACTCCCGCATCTTTTTTAACTCGACCAAATATTTCCTTTGCGGCGAAAGACATCGAGGTCACTAAAGTTGAAAAAGAACCTAATCAAATAAGCATTTCTTTGGTCAAAAAAAATCGTAAAGATGCCGGAGAATTCACGCTCATTTTCGACTTAAATCCGCTGCGCTTCATTAAAATGAAAGTTAAAAATGATCTCGAGCAAATCGTCACGGTTACTCTCTCTAACATTGATTTCAAAAGCACGATTCCAAATAAAAGTTTTGTAATCAGTCGTAAGAAATAACCGTCGAATAGTGACAAATGTCTTTCTCGCTAAATCAAAAATCTGCCAAAAAACGCCGGATTATTTCCGAGATTAATGTCACGCCATTCGTCGATGTTTTGTTGGTTTTGCTAATTATCTTCATGGTCGCTGCACCAATGATGACAAGTTCGGTAAGTATCGACTTACCGAAGGGATCAGCCGATCCAAATAATGAAAAAATTCAGCCAATTACGGTTTCAGTGAAAGCCGATGGAACAATTTTTCTGCAAGAAGATTCAATAAAATTATCTGTGCTAGGAGCGCAATTAATCGAGATAAGTGGCAAAAATTTGAGTAACAAAATTCTCGTACGTGCCGACAAAAATCTCGATTACGGTCGCGTAATGGAAGTGGTGCGAATTATCAGTGTAGCGGGGTTTAACCAAGTTGTTCTGGTTACCGAATTAGCCCAATGATTAAGAATCTACTCTACTCGCTATTCATACATTTCCTGCTGGTCTTAGTCATCTATCTAAATTTTAATCTTCGTAAACCCGAAGAAAACAAAACTACTGAAATCGCCGTGAGCCTTGTGACTCTTAACGGCGAAGAGAAGTTGAATAGCAATCAATCTGCTAGCGCCGCCCAAGAATCATCTCAAAAAGATGAGGGCACAAAAAAAGTAGAAGCGACAAAAGAAGCTGAATCGACAAAAATTACTGAAAAAAATAAGGTCAAAAAATCACCAAAAAAATTAGCTCGTGCGAAAGTTGCAAAGGCTTTAAAAAAACCGATTATTGAAGAAAAAATTAAAGAATTTAAGCCGGAAGAAAAGGAAGAAATAAAACAGGAAGACGCTGCGAAATTAAAGGAAGACGAAGTTCAAAATCGAAATGAAGACAAGGAAGAAAATGATGTGACAAAAAAAGAGGAAGACTCTGGAGCTAAAAAAGAATCCACAAAAGAATCGGAAGAAAAAAAGCGGGAAAATCCAAAAGATTCTGAAATGGTAGACATGGCTAATAGCTTAGAAAATCTTGATCTCTCCGGTCGCGAGAAATTTAACATTCAGTCTCAGTTAAAGTTTTGTTATCGCATGGCGCAAAGCGAATCAAAGCTCGAAAGCAAAGCGAAAGTTGTAGCAAAAGTTCAAATTAGTCGCGAGGGGAAAATCAGTATAAATTTTGACGATCTGATTAATAAACTACGCTATGACGATCCAGACGAATCTGATTATCGAAACACGATTTCCAATGTTCAACGCGCATTAGATATTTGCAGCCCGCTGCGCAACCTTCCCCTCGACAAATATGACATCTGGAAAGAAGTTGTGCTAGAATTTGAAGAGTGAAATTAACTTGATCTTGTCGCGTTATCGTCAAGAAAGCGTGAATAAAAGAGGAGTTAAAACTTGCTTAAAAGCGCGCTGTACTAAGATCCCCCTTTTTGCAGGAATGATGCTGGAAATGGTGCGGGCAAAAAAGATAAAACATTAAATAAAATGTCAGAAAAATTAAAAAAACAAATCGCTAAAATGAGTTTTGAGTCAGCAATGACGCGCCTTGAAGAGATTGTTGAAACTTTATCGTCACAAAAAATTAATCTCGATTCAATGATCTCTCTTCACGAAGAAGGAACCTTGCTCAAAGAATTTTGTGAAGAAAAATTGGCTGAAGCCAAAATGAAAATCGAAGTAATTTCAAAAACAAAAAAAGATAATCAGCATGAGATTTAAACAGCTTCCGAACTTTCTTACCGCCTTACGTCTCGCAATTATTCCTCTGCTAATTTGTTCATTCTACATCCCTGGAATGCTCTCAAATATTATATCGGCAGCTTTGTTTGGAGTCGCAGCAATCACTGATTATTTCGATGGTTATTTCGCTCGCTCGATGAAAGCGCAATCAAATTTTGGAAAATGTCTAGACCCAATCGCTGACAAGCTTTTGGTAATTGTAGCAATTGTAATGCTCGTTCGTTTTAACCCGACCAATAATTGGATCCTCTATCCTGGCTTAATTATTATTTGCCGCGAAGTTTTGGTTTCTGGGTTGCGCGAATTTCTTGCCGAAATACGCGTTAGCGTGCCCGTGAGCAAGTTGGCGAAATATAAAACAATGGTGCAGATGTTTGCGATTGGCGGATTAATGCTTGGTGAACGCGGCTCTACTTATATGTTCTACTACTGGCTGAACGGCTTTATCGAAATGGATGTAAAATTTCTTCTCGTCAGCGCCGTCGTTACTGCGGCAAAAGTTTTATTTATTCTTGCCGCCGCTTTGACCGTTATCACCGGATATGCTTACTTCCGAGTTGGTTTTAAAAATATGTAAACAAGAAGAATTGCGATGCAAAAACCAAGTAATCCGAGAGCGATTACGTAAAGATTTTCTGCGATTAATTTGTGATTGTTGCCAATGAAAAATCCGACAGCAATTAGAATCGAATTCCAAATTGTTGAACCAAGAGTTGTGTAAATAAGAAACAATTTCATGTCCATTCTAGCAACTCCGGCAGGAAGCGAGATAAAGTGACGAAAGCCTGGCAATAAACGGCCGATAAAAATTGAGATCGGGCCGTGATTCTCAAAAAACTTTTCGATTTTGATGATCGTTTCAGCCTTCACAAAAAAATATTTTCCAATACGAAATAAAATCGTGCGACCAATCGATGCTGCCAAATAATAACTAAAAACCGCACCAACAACATTTCCCAAAACTCCTACAAACAGAGCGATGTAAATATTCATCTCCCCAGAAGAAACAGCGAGACCAGCCGGAATCATTACAAGTTCACTTGGCAGAGGCACTAGAGTGCTCTCTAAAAACATGCCGACGAAAATGCCAAAATAGCCAATTTCGTTAATAAAATTCGTAAGAAAAGTGATCAGGGCAGAAATGAAAGAATGCATAATTATTTACCGCAACCTTCGTTCAAAAACTCCATTCGCTTTTGCATTACTTGATTAATTTTTTTCACATTACTGCTGGCAATGGAAACAAAAATGAAAGGGAAAATCGCGTGGCAAAGCAAAACCAAACCAGTTCCAACCAACCAAAGCGCAGTGGCGAAAGTAAAAAGAAAATGCTCGAAATAATTTTCGCTAGATTCGCGTAAGTGACGGGTAAAGAAATTCATTTTTAAAACTCCAAACGTGTTTTGAAGGCAATGGCAATCGTGCCTTCGTCTAAGTAATCAAGCTCACTGCCAACTGGGATTCCGTAAGCTAGGCGGGTAATTTTGATTTTAAAATCTTTTAAATTTTCAGAAAGAAAATGTGCGGTGGTTTGTCCGTCAATCGTTGCACTGGTAGCAATAATTATTTCTACGACTCCGCCTTTTTCTAGGCGCGAATAAAGCGACTCTAAATTTAGATCTTGAATTGTTTTGCCCGAAATCGCCGAAAGATTTCCACCGAGCACGTGATATTTTCCACGGTAATTTTGCGCGCGCTCAACCGCCCAAAGATCTGCGATTTCCTCTACAACGCATATTAGGGTTTCATCACGATTTTGACTCAAACAAATCCCGCAAATATTTCCCTCGTCGATATTTCCACAAATTTCGCATTCGTGAATTTTTTCATTTAAAGCGCGCAGATTTTCGAGCAGAGGTTGGAGAATTTTTTCTTTATTAGTTGCCAAATGAAGCACAATTCTTTTGGCAATTCGCGGGCCCATTCCAGGAAGCCTACTAATTATTTTGCTAAGATTTTCGATTAGATTTTTTTGCATTATTAGAGTCGGAAGTTCGATTTAATTTTCTTTGTAAAGTAGGTGAAAATCTTGAATGGCAAGCTCGGAGTAATTTTCAAACTTCCCTGATTCTGGCTTATCCAAGGATAAATGACGAAAGATCCGTAACTAACAAAGCAAAATCAAGATCTCTCCATCAATCAAGGTTGGTGGTTTGACTTTTAAATCAACGGATTGCTAAAGTCGCCTCTTCCAAAAATTTTTACTTTTTAGGTTTTTTACTTTTGGAATTACTTTTTTAATGGTCAGAGGTTTTGAGTGGTAAGGCTCTCTTGAGCAACCTCTGACCATTTTCTTGGAAATTCCTTAGCAATTCCTTAGCAATTCTCTTGGGCCTCCGTGGCGGAATGGTAGACGCGATAGACTCAAAATCTATTGTCCCTAGGATGTGCCCGTTCGAGTCGGGCCGGAGGTACCACAGCTTTATTAGCAAATGATGTTAGTTGATTTTTTTAAAGCCGCTCTTCTTGGAATTGTTGAAGGCTTAACAGAGTTCATTCCAGTTTCTTCCACTGCTCACTTACTACTCACTTCGCAATTAGTCGATTTCACTACGATCAAAAATAATCTCTTTGAAATCGTTATTCAGCTCGGCGCGATTTTGGCGATTTGTGTTATTTACCGCGGTAAAATTTTTGATCTCTTGATTCACTTCAAAGAAAAATCACAACAGAAATTCATTTTAAATTTAGCTTTAGCCTTTCTTCCTGCGGCTTTGATCGGCCTGGCTTTTCATGGATTAATTAAGGCATTTCTTTTCAACAATTTAACCATTGCCCTCGCCCTAATCCTCGGCGGAATCGTAATGATTTTGGTTGAGCGCAAGCCGAGAAGCTCAGCTGTCGAAGAGCTAAACAATATCACTCCCTTCACCGCTTTTTACGTTGGGCTATTTCAGTGCTTGGCGATGATTCCAGGGGTTTCAAGGTCTGGCGCTACAATCATTGGCGGATTACTGCTTGGCTTAAATCGCAAAATCGCCGCGGAATTTTCTTTCTTCTTGGCAATTCCAACAATCGCCGCTGCTAGCATTTACGACCTTTACAAAAGCTCAATCGACCTTACTAACACAGATCTCGAAATCATTTTTGTTGGCCTTCTCGCCTCATTTCTCTCAGCGCTTTTCGTGGTCAAATGGTTTATAAATTTTGTCAGCAAAAATAATTTTGTGCCCTTTGGATTTTACCGAATTGTCGTTGGAATTTTAGTCTTAATCTTTTTGGTATGAGTGATCTCGCGATTCGTTTTGGACTAGGCGCAATTAAAGCCGTGGGCTTTGGCACAATGGAAGTGGTCGCCTCAGAACGTAAAGAAAATGGCGACTTCAAAGATGTTTACGACTTTGCCAAACGCATCAGCCCGCGCCTTGTAAATAAAAAATCCGTCGAGGCTTTAGCTAAGGCCGGCGCTTTCGACAAGGTAGGAAATAATCGCCGCCAAATTGCTGAATCATTTGAAACTCTCGCCGCTTATTCCGCGCAACAAAATGAAGAATCTTCTTCAAATCAAATGAGTCTTTTTGGTGGAATGGCGGAGGCAAATATTAAGCCAAAACTCAAGCAAACAGAGGACTGGAATCGAGCTGAGCGCTTACAAAAAGAATTCGAAGCCTTCGGTTTTTTTCTCAATGAACATCCTATCGACGTAGCAATTCCCGACTTGCGCAAGCGCGGCGTAATCTTCTCTGACAAGCTTGAACGCGACGAATTAAAAGACGGAGCCCTTGTAAAAATGGTCGGCGTAATCGCCAATAGTAAGCACCGTTCTAGCGCGCGCGGACGTTTTGCCTACATTAATATTTCCGACCCTTTCGGCATTTTTGAAACAATGGTTTTCGACGAAGCGCTAATCACAAATTCACGAGATATCTTGGTTGACGGCAGCGTAATTGCCCTTGATTGCCTGATCCGCAGAGATGAAG
>CAMBES010000032.1 GCA_945865855.1 Rhizobium sp. Q54
TCTTTCGGCGAAATTAAAGTTCCTGCCGAAGCCTATTATGCCGCTCAAACACAGCGCTCAGTAGAAAATTTTCCAATTCAAAATCACAATCCTGGCCACAAAATGCCTAAGGAAGTTGTGCGCGCGATGTTGCTAATTAAGAAGGCGGCAGCTCTTACTAATAAAGACTTAATGGCAGCAGACCCAAAGTCTGATGAATTCAAAAAATTCTCTCCAGATTTGGCCGATAAAATTGTTGACGCGGTCGACACAATTCTCGCGCGCTTCGATTGGTTTTACGAAAATCATTTTCCTCTTGTTGTTTGGCAAACAGGCTCTGGTACTCAGACCAACATGAACACCAACGAAGTAATTGCCGGCGTTGCCAATGAAAAAGTTAGTGGAAAAAAAGGCGGAAAATCACCAATACACCCCAACGACCACGTAAATTTAGGACAAAGCTCGAACGACACCTTCCCTACAGCCATGAATGTTGCGACAGTTCTCGCAACTTACGAAAAACTTCTGCCAACTCTTGTTCGTTTTGCCAATGAGTTAGGTAAAAAAGAAAAAGAATTTTTAGACATTGTAAAAATTGGCCGCACCCACACACAAGATGCGACCCCGGTAACTTTGGGTCAGGAATTTTCTGCTTACAAAGTTCAAATTCAAACCGCGGCAGTATTTATTTCTCAATCAATTTTATACGTCACGGCCTTAGCGCAAGGTGGAACAGCAGTTGGAACTGGTCTTAATTGTCACCCGAAATTCGCGGTAAATTTCGCTGAAAAAATCACTGAAGTTTCTGGTTTAAAATCTTTGCACAAAAAACTTTTAGATCTTGATTTAGGTCGCACAACTTTGGCTGACGGCGTCTGGAAAGTTAAAGATTCAAATCTCACCAGACTAGGCTTGGCAGGCGCTGAGAATTTCTTCACCAACAAAAATAAATTCTTCGCTTTGGCCTGTAACGACGAGTTAGTGAACTTCTCTGGCTCGCTAAATTCTCTTGCAACCTCTTGCATGAAAATTGCCAATGACATTCGTTTCTTGGCCTCTGGACCCCGCTCTGGACTTGGTGAAATCAGCCTTCCTGAAAATGAACCAGGCTCTTCAATTATGCCGGGAAAAGTTAATCCAACACAATGTGAAGCGCTAACAATGATCGCTTGCCAAATAATGGGAAACCATGTGGCAGTAACTGTGGGTGGTTCGAACGGACATTTCGAATTAAACGTTTTCCGCCCGATGATTATTCGCAACGTGATTGAATCACTGAATCTTTTAAATGACGGAATTAACAGTTTCATCGATCAGTGCCTTGTTGGAATAGTCGCCAATCGCGAACGCATCGAGCAATTACTCGAACAATCTTTAATGTTAGTAACCGCATTAAATCCTTACATCGGCTACGACAATGCCGCCAAAATCGCCAAGAAAGCGCACAAGGAAGGCACAACCCTAAAAGCCGCCGCACTTTCTTCGGGCCTGGTTACCGAAGAGCAATTCAACGAGTGGGTTGATCCAAAAAAGATGATTTAAAATGAGCAAATTAGATATACGCTGGAAACAGAGATTTCAAAATTACAATAGGGCGCTCTTTCTTTTGTCTGATGCTTTAAAAGATGGCTCTGAAAAACTTTCTCTTCTTGAAAAAGAAGGAACTTTGCAACGCTTTGGATTTACTTTTGAATTGGCTTGGAAATTGATGAAAGACTACCTGGAAGAAAGCGGCATCATTATTAACCCAATAACGCCAAAACAAGTTATTAAGCAGGCATTCACAGCAAAAATAATTTCTGATGGGCAGGTTTGGATCGACATGCTTCTGAGTCGAAACCTCATGTCTCACACTTATGATTTCATTAAATTCGAGACAATCGCTAAGGATGTTGAGCAAAAATATCTCACTTCAATGAAGCAGTTAGAAAAATTTTTTGCGACAAAAATATGACTAATTGCGGGCTAAACAAACAAGAGCTAGAAGCGATAAAATCGGTTTTTTTCTCTCATCCAAAAGTTGATTCAGTAAAAATTTTTGGCTCACGCGCAAAAGGAAATTATCGCCCAAGCTCAGATATTGATTTGGCAATCATTGGAGATATCGATCAATTTGAGGCTGAAAAAATTTCAAGTGAATTAGATGATCTCCCCCTGCCTTACCTTTTCGATTTGAAGGTTGTTAATCAAATAAGCTCTCCTGAATTGATCGAACATATCAAGAGAGTTGGAATTTCGCTTCATGACGCAAAATAACTGCAATTTCGACTTCACAATTATCGGCGGGTCCTTTGCGGGAATGACTTCAGCGCTTGCTTTGAGTAATTCTTCACCAAATTTAAAAATCGCGATCATTGAAAAACAAGACATCCTCGGGGCAGATAGAAAGAGAGATGGTAGGGCTTACGCGATTTCCTCAACTTCGTTAAAGTTTTTCAAAGAAATCAAAATTTTTGATGAGCTGCAAGATAATGCGGGAATAATTTCCGACATTAAAATCACCGATTACAAATCGCCCTTCTTCCTTGATTTTCTTAAGCGCGAAACTGGTGGCGATCTAGGACAAATAATCGAAAATTATCAAATTCACAACGCATTGCGTGATCAGATTTTGCAGCGGAAAAATATTTCTGTTTTTGCGCCGAACTCCGCTTGTGAAGTTTCTCCAAACTTGCTGAAGAGCGATTTGGACGAGACATGTTTCGACAAAATCGGCATGACTAGAGTAACGCTGGATAATGGGGAGAAAATTTATTCAAAACTTCTTTTAGCCTGCGATGGCCGATTTTCTAAGCTTCGCGAGATGTTTCAAATTCACACTACGGTAAAAAAATACGGACAGACAGCGATTGTTTTTAATGTTGAGCACGAGCTTTCTCACCAAAATATTGCCCAGGAAAAATTTCTTCCTGGTGGCCCGCTCGCAATTTTGCCGCTGAAAAATTCTAATCACTCTTCAATTGTTTGGATTGCGCCAGACAAAGTTGCGCAAGCAATCTTGGCTCTCGATGAAAAAAACTTCGCACAGCAATTAATGAAAAAAATGGAAGATTGCTTAGGTGCAACAAAAATAATTTCTGAAAAATTTTCTTATCCTTTAATCGCAATCGAAGCAGAAAAATTTTTTCACGAGAAAATGCTGTTAATCGGCGACGCCGCTTGTGGCGTGCATCCAATTGCTGGTCAGGGATTTAATTTGGCGATTGCAGGAATTAATATTCTTTGCGAATTGGTAAAAAATTCTGATCAAAATTTAATTAGCTCTTACAATAAAAAAGCCAAATCCCAAGCAAAAAAAATGTTAGTCGCTACTGATATTTTAAATTCTCTCTTCGAAACTAAAAGCCTGTCGATCGCCCTAGCGCGCGACTTTGGCCTTAGTCTTGTAAATAAATTACCGCGCTTGAAAAAATTTTTTATTAAATCTGCTGGAGGTTTTTAATGCTCATTTACCGCGCCATTTCCGTTTTACTTTTTCCCTTTCTCGAGCTCTATCTTTTTTACCGCGTCTACAAAAAGAAAGAAGACAAAAAACGTCTGCGCGAACGTTTTGGCAAGCCAACTCAGGTGCGCCTTCAAGGCGATCTGACTTGGCTTCACGCCGTTAGTGTTGGCGAAACAAATTCAGCTTTAATTCTTGTTGACGAACTGCTCAAAAAATTTCCTGAAACTACAATTTTATTTACCACAACAACTCTCACTTCCGCCACAACCATCGCAGCAAAATTGCCGGAATTTAACGGAAGAGTAATTCACCAATTTCTGCCAATTGATTCTTTGCTTTGCGTTCGCGATTTTATTAATTTTTGGCGACCAAACACGGCAATTTTTGTTGAATCAGAAATCTGGCCAAACCTTATCTGCGAAGCGCGCGCAATTGGCGCGAAGGTTTTCTTGGTTAACGCTAGAATGTCAGAAAAGTCGGCAAAAAGATGGTCAGTCGCTCACGCACTTGGTTTCAAAATTTTTGACAATTTCGACGCGATTTTTGCCCAAAGCGAAGAAGATCAAAACCGCCTTTCCACCCTCACCAAAAACAAAATTTTATTTTACGGAAATTTGAAATCACAGGCGCGTGATTTGAATTTTGATTCGAGCGAATTAGAAAAATTAAAATCACAAATCGGCGCAAGAAAATTCTGGCTTGCCGCCAGTACTCACAAGGGTGAAGAAGAGTTAGTGATTCAGGTTCATTACGAATTACAAAAATATTTTCCTGATCTTTTAACCATTCTAATTCCACGTCATCCAAACCGTGCTGACGAAATAAAATCACTTCTTACCGGAATTAATTTTGTTCAACGCAGCAAAAATGAAATCATTGAGAGCTCTACAGAATTATACCTCGCCGACTCTCTCGGCGAGCTCGGAACTTTTTACCGCCTCGCTGATTTTACTTTCCTTGGCGGCTCACTTCTGCCAATTGGCGGCCACAATCCATTCGAGCCAATCAAACTTGGATGCGCCGTAATCAGCGGCTCGCACACCTTCAACTTCAAGGAAATTTACGAAAATCTACGCAAAGAAAATGCCTGCGTGATTGTTGAATCAGCAGAAGAATTAACAAAAAAAGTTAGAGAATTTTTAGACGACACATCTCGCAGCAAAGCCTTATCAGACAAAGCCGCAAAGCTAGTCACAACTTCCGAAAATATTGCCGAAAAAATTATTAATAAATTTTCGTAAATAACTTCGCACCACCTCTACCCTGGCCTCTACCCTGGCCTCTACGCAGGTGGATAAAACTTCCGCCGGCTGTGTGAATAAAACTTTCGCTGGTTGAGCGAAGTCGAAACCAAGAAAGTTCGGCCCCGAAAAACTACCGTGATCTAATTTATTTTCAAAAATATGAAACTTGTTCACGAAATAAAAATAAAAGACCTTCTTGGCAAAGATTCTCAATACAAGGGGGAATGGCTTAAGAAAAAAAATGACTTAAGTGCTATAACAGATACGAAAATTCGCAGAGTAAAGATGGCTCTTTTTAGGGAGATGGAAAACAAAATTGATGCGCTAAAACAATCTTTTGCTGGGTCGATAAGAATTTACAAAGATGCCGCAAATGCTGATAATGAATTTAATACGAAGGCCCAAATAAAAGACCTTGAGGCCAAGAAAAATCCCGCAGTTAGTTCGAAACTAATAAAATGGGAAATAGAAGGCGTGTCTAGCAATATGGTGTTCCAGGTAAATTTTGCCAGTAAGGAATATGGCGGAGGAACTTTCGAAAATGGATTTGTTCAAGAAGAAATAAAAAATGTCTTATCTACTACGGCTTCAGTTCTTACGGCAAATAATGTCTCTCTAGGTCTTGCGCCAAGAAAAGGAGAAAAGCCAACTCCAGTAGTTATTGTTGGCCAAGTTAAAGATTTTAATAATGTTAATCTTCCTTACGGTTGGGGTGGCGCCGAATGGGATAAAGCTGCTGGCCCGATGATAAAAGATTGTGCTCCAACCACCTTTAATGAATTAGCTATTGCTGCAAATAATCTAGGCAGCAATTACGGATCAGACACCGAACAAAGCGTAAAAGCTTTATTTAATAACTCGCTTGCTGGGTTTAAACTAGCAAAGGAAGTTGCGGATGCGGAACACAAGAGCTGTAAAATTAAAACCGGATTGTTTGGCGCTGGCGCCTTTCACAATTCTCCAGAATTTTCAATCGCGATGCAATATTTGGCGGCAAGAATCGCTGATGTTGAAATAGAATTTTGTGGAATAGGGCAGGATAAACATGCTCACGTTGAACAAATTTTTGAACGTGTTGATGAAATGATTAGCTCAGAAATGAGTCTTGATGATATCGTTAAAAAAGAGTTATTAGAAAAATGGACATCCGTAAGATTAGATCCTGGGACTAGGGCTGCGGGGTGGAGAGCCGGAGAAGATATTCCTAGCTTATCTCTAAAGAAACTCTCCTCAAAATTATCTACCAAAGATTCCATCCTCTCTACTTCAAACCCTGAAGAAAAAACCAGAACAGCAGCAATAACATGGTTCGCATCAAGTTCAGAAAAAGCGAATAAAATTTATCTTTCAAATGACTCAGAAAATTTACCAATCGCCTCACCGATTTATAAAACTTCTGACGACACCGGATCTAAATTAAGTGAAAAATTCCCATTCTCTCAAAAGGCAAATGGGAACGGCGGCTGTTATTTTTACTCCGGCATGATTGCGATTCTTAATGATTGCGTTGATAACCCTGAAAAGTGGAATTTGGTCAAAGCGAGATTAATAAATTTTGCCGGTGAAGATGATGATTTTAAAAAATTGATTGCTGAAATTAATCCTGAAGATGCCGTTTTAACGAGAGAAAGAGTTTACGAAATTTTGCAGGTAAGGGGTGAAAAAAATATCATCGCCCAACTAAGTGATAAATTACTCGTTAATGGCATTAATCATTCTCAGGGAAGAACTGCTGTTTGGGGCCTTGATCATTTTTTGACTAAAGCTAACGAAAGATTAAAAACTTATTTAGAAGGTAATCATCTTTATGATTCACTTAGCGATGGTGATCAGGCATTAATTAGAGGTATGGAATCTATTTGTTCTGAAGATGATCTCTCACTCATGGATAAGCTTGATTATAATGATGATGGTGGTTGCTTGCGAGGATTATGTGAGGATGTGATTAGACTTCAGTGGGCTAAAGCAAATAGAACAAGATCGGGTACATATAATGCCGAAGATATAACGCCATTTTTTAAAGAAATTTACCCAGAAAAAACAATAGTAACGATTAGTCGGATATCTTTACCTGGTACTAAAGTCAAAGCAAACGAGCTTTATTTATGGAATGCAGATAGCCAAACACATTTCGATGTGCTTTATGCTGATTTAGATGGCAAAATAGAGGCTGATCTTTCTTCTACCAAATCTTCTACTGAATCCGAAGCAGATGCTAATTCTGAGGCCAATGAGAAGAAAATTCTCAGCCCAGAATCAAAGACTAAAGACAAGGTGACGACACCAATCTCAAGCGATGATCCATGGAAAATACCTTATCCTGCTAAATTCAAAACAAGCGAAACTGGCAAAGCTTTTGGAAAAACAACAAATATTGTCTTCAAGGCATTTGATATGCCTTTGGATGGAGAATGGCCGCTAAAATTTTTTGAAAAAATGCTTGTCGCTACCGCAGGTCTCGCCTTGTCTATCGCGTCGGGTGTAGTTGAATACGTTATTCCCGCAGTTATTAACACAATCACTTCGCCAGTGAGGCTGGGTGTATTTCAATACGTTATTCCCAAAGTTTTTAAGCCAATCACTGAGCTAGTTGTTAAGCCAATCGCCAAGGAAATGATTGAGAGAGGGAGGCGATACTGTGGTGGTACAAAAGGTGAATCAGCGGATGATAATCCGGCAGAGAAAATTGTTGGTGAGGCAAATTACAGTTCTATTTTGAAAAATACGACTCTGATTGTCGATGAAGAGACTAAAAAATCTGAAGTTATTAAACGGACTAAGTCCCTTCCGTCTCCACCGCAAAATATTAATAGAGTAGCTCCTGAACGAGCTAAATCCTTTAGCTCTATTGAAGCGAGTAGTAAACTTTCTTATCGTTTTAAAAAAGCGAATCTATCGAGAGATTTTCCCATAGCTAAAGCAGCGCCTAGAAATTATGATCTTCTTTATGAAGAAGAGAGGCCATCGGGAAATCCTACTCTAGTCGGAATATCTAATTTATCAAAAAAAAACACAAAAGGCCCAGGAACTTCAATTTAAAGATCCGCCGCCTGAATCCCCCTCCTGGCCCTAATAATAAAAACCACTAAATGACCTGGTCAAAATATCCTCGATTCTTTACAGCCTATCCTAGCGAAAGCCGAGATTTAGAATTATTGGCAACCCACTTTTAAGCGCGACATTCTGAACTCACGCCTTCGTGAAAATAATGCCGAAGGTGCGAAGTAAATATTAAATAAAACCGATCTAATTCCCCTTAACCACAATTTTTCCCTGCGCAGTTTTCTGGTGAAAATCGCCGAAAAACTTGTACTCACCTGATTTTAGCGGACCGATAAAAATCGTTATTTTTTTCTCAGCGCCAACCAGCTTCTCTTTTTTCAAATCAGCACTCTCAAATTCTTCCAAAGTTTTGTCGGTATTCTCAACGATTAATTTAAATTCCTGATTCACCGGAACTTCAATTTCTGCCGGCTCAAATTTATGATTTTTAATCTGAACTAAAAATTCTTTACTCTCTGCACCAGCTTGCGAAGCACTGAAAATAAAAGCCAAAGAGATAATCGCGGTAAAAAGTTTTTTCATTTTTCAAAAGTAATTAGTAACGAAAATAGACAAACCTCAATCTCAAACAAAAACCCTCAACTAAACAAGAAATCAAATATTGAAGGCAAATATTGAGGCCAAATATTCTGGCCAAATATTTAGGGGCGACACAAGTCATTAAATTAGAAAGTTGAGCAAATAATCCTTTGAACTAACCCTTCTTAAAGAACTTCGCTAAATCGCGCACGTGACTGATAAAATGAAACTGCAATTCTGGCAAAGATTTTCTCAGCGCCGCAAAGTTTTTATTTTTTTCGTTAGCCTTTGGAATCAAGCAGTTCTTAAAGCCGAGCTTAGCCGCCTCTTTTAATCTGCCCTCTAAATTACTCACCATTCGCACTTCTCCGCTTAGTCCAATTTCACCAATTGCGATTGTTTGCGAAGGCAAAGCAATGTCGCGCGCGGCGGAAATTAGTGCGCAGGCGCAGGCTAAATCTGCTGCAGTTTCTTCGATTTTTAGTCCGCCAACAATGTTCAAATAAACTTCCTTGTCGAAAAGATTGAGGCCGAAACGAGCGCTCAAAACTGCAATCACCATTGCCAAGCGATTAACATCCCAACCAACAACGGCGCGTCTTGGTGTTGGCATAAAACTTGGCGAAACCAGGGCTTGAATCTCAACTAGAATTGGTCGCGTGCCTTCAACGCCAGCAAAAACAATCGAGCCAGAAGTTTCGCGGTCGTAAGAAGTTAAAAATAATTCACTCGGATTTGTTACTTCGGAAAGTCCGATTTCATTCATTTCAAAAACACCAATTTCATTGGCTGCGCCAAAGCGATTTTTAATCGAGCGCAAAATTCTGAAGTGCAAATCTTTCTCGCCTTCAAAATACAAAACCGTGTCAACCATGTGTTCCAAAACTTTTGGTCCGGCGATTTGTCCGTCTTTGGTTACGTGCGAAACAATGAGTAAAGTAATGTTGTTTTTCTTAGCAAAAATCGTTAGCTCTCCAGCGGCAGCCCTAACCTGCGAAACCGTGCCTGGCGCAGATGAAAGCTCTTCCAAAAACATCGTTTGAATCGAATCAATAATCACAATTGTCGGCATTTTTTTACCGTCGATTGAATTAATAATTTCTGAAACATTTGTCGTCGCTGCAAGTTGAATTGAATCTTGTTTCACTCCCGTACGATTGGCGCGCAAACGAATTTGATCCACCGATTCTTCGCCCGAAATATAAATCACCTGATTTTTTCCTCCCGCCAAACTTTCTGCCGTTTGTAAAAGCAAAGTTGATTTTCCAATTCCAGGATCACCACCAATCAAAACCACTGAGCCTTGCACCAAGCCGCCTCCAAGCACGCGATCAAGCTCGCCAATATTAGTTTTAATTCGAGGAAAATGTTGTGCTTCGCCAGTTAACTGCACGAGCTCGATCTTTTTGCCGCTAGATTTTTTTCCTGATTTTGCGCCTTCAACAATCCGCGTAAAATGCGACGCGCCACCCTCTTCAAACTCTTCCAATAAACTATTCCACGCCCCACAATCTGGACATTTTCCTGCCCATTTAAAATGCACAGAGCCACAAGATTGGCAGGAGTAAGCTGTTTTTTTAGATTTCATTTTCGAGTCTGATTGTTTTTCTGGATCCTAACTTAAAACGTCATTCCCACAAAAGCGAAAATCCAGGTGGCGCAACTAAATTAATGGGTAGACGAATGCTAACAAAGTTAAAAAATTTTTTAAAAGACCAAAACCTCGACTACTTTTTCTTGCCGAATTCCGACGAATTTTTTTCGGAATATTTACCAGAGAGTGAGAAGCGAGTTCAAGCAATTACTGGCTTCACTGGCTCGAATGCAACAGTAATTTTTGGGCAGAAAAAATCATATTTCTTCACTGACGGGCGCTACACTTTACAAGCAAAAAACCAGCTTGATCCAAATGAGTTTGAGATTTTTAACTTAGCCGAGAAGCAGCCCCTAACTTTCATTCCCAATGGATCGCGAGTTGCGTTTGATCCGAAATTAGTAAATGTAAATTTTGTCAGATCTTGCGCAAAAGCAGGCTTGAAAACCACTCTTCTTAATCACGAAACTTTTTCGCTAATTGAGCCTGGTCTAAAACAAGAAAAAAATATTTTCTCTCTCCCAACAAAACTTACCGGCGCTGACTCTCTGACCAAGCGCACTCATATTCTGCAAGGCTTCGAGGGTGACGCGATTCTAATTACCAAGCCGGAAAATATTTGTTGGCTTCTCAATATTCGCGCTGCCGATGTTGAGTTCACGCCGCTCCTTCTTGCTTACGCAATTCTCTTCAAAAATGGCGAGGTCGACCTCTTCGTAAATGAACAAAAAAATCTCGAATTAGAAAAAGTAAATTGCGTTGCGCCAAGTTGTTTTGATTTACGTCTTGCTGTTTTGAGCAAAAAAATTAAGAAAATTCAAATCGACGAGAACTCTACGAATTACTGGCTTTACGACTTATTGCAAAAAAATGATTTCGAACTCACCCACAAAATTGATCCGATTGAATTAGCTAAATCACAAAAAAATTCTGCAGAAATTTTTGGCGCAATTAAGTCACACGAAATTGACGGATTAGCAGTTACAAAATTTTTGTTCTGGCTCTCAAAACAAAATCAAGACGACCAAGAAACTAACGAAATTTCTGCAGCAAAAAAACTTCTCGAATTCAGAAAAGAATCGCCGCACTTTTGCTACGAAAGTTTTTCTGCAATCTCAGGATTTTCCAGTAATGGCGCGGTAATTCACTACCATTCGATCGAGAAAACAAACAAAAAAATCTCCGGTAATTCACTCTACCTAATCGACTCGGGCGGACAATATTTGGGCGAAGATTTTTGTGGCACGACAGACATTACGCGCACCGTCGCAATCGGAAATCCGAGTGAAGAAATGCGTGAAAATTTCACTCGCGTTTTGAAGGGACACATTGCCCTTGCCCGCGCAAAATTTCCGCGCGGAACTTCCGGCGCACAGCTTGACATTCTTGCCCGCGAACATCTCTGGCGCGCTGAATTAAATTACGACCACGGCACCGGCCACGGCGTTGGTAGTTTTTTGTCAGTGCACGAAGGACCTTGCGGAATCAGCAAGCGCGCGCAGCAAGAACTTTTGCCCGGAATGATTTTATCGAACGAACCAGGCTTTTACAAAGAAGGCGAATACGGAATTCGTATTGAAAATTTAATGCTTGTCGAAAAGTCCGAGAAAGAAAATTTCCTCCAATTTCGTACCCTAACTTTAGCTCCTCTCGATCCCAGTTTGATTGATTTTAAAATGCTCACGCGCCCAGAAAAAAAATGGCTTCACAATTACCACCAAGAAATTTTAGAAAAATTTCTTAATCAGCTAGAAAAAAATGCTTTAGATTGGCTTAAAAAAATCTGTGAAATTTACAATTTTGGCCTCGAGGCCAAAATTCAAACAAAAACCACTTCAAGCCTTTAACCCCAAGCTCTCAAGCCCAATGCAAATTACCCTCCAAAATTACAAAAAACTTCTCGTTAAAATTCAAAAAACAATTGCCAAAACAAAAGAAAATATTGTTCGAGATGTAAATCGTGAAAAGGTGGTAATGAGTTGGGAAATTGGCAAAGAAATCGAGATCCATTTAAGACAAAATAAAAACTCTGGCTACGGCGAAGAGTTATTTAATCAGCTGGCAAAAGACACTTCGATTGAAAAATTTTCTCTCTATAAAATGCGCGCCTTCTACAAAACCTATCCGAAATTACCTGACGAAGAAAAAGCACTAAGCTGGAGCCACTACCGAAATCTGATCGCCGTGAAAGATGCACAAACTCGCGCCCAGCTTGAAGGCTTGGTGATTGAAAAAAATATTGGCACGAACAAATTACAAAGCGCAATTGCAGAGACGAAGAGGGCTGAAAATAAAAATTCCGCAGAAAAAATTATTAAAAAACTTCGCGTAACCCGCGGCAAACTCTTCACCTACACAGCCACCAAAGAAGGCGAAATTGACCTAGGATTTAACATCCTCCTCGAGAAAAACTACGCTACCAACAAACAAGTTCAGACTGA
>CAMBES010000033.1 GCA_945865855.1 Rhizobium sp. Q54
GTATTCTTTGGACAGCTCCGACACCTTCTCACCATTATCTGTGACGCGGCGGATGATTTCTTTTTTTTGAACTTCGTTTAAAGCGGGATAGCCTCTTGGCATAATTTCTCCTGAAAATTGATGGATTAAAATTAGCCCAGCGAAAGTGACAACTTAAGCTGGGATTTCATCAATTTGGAGAGGGAGAGAGTGTCTTAAAAAATGGGGGCATTGCCATTAAAATTAGCCCAGCGAAAGTGAAAACTTAAGCTGGGATTTCATCAATTTGGAGAGGGAGAGAGTGTCTTAAAAAATGGGGGCATTGCCATTTCATTTTCCAATCGTCACATTTACGACAATGATTTGGTGGTGTTTCCATCTGCTAATGAGAGCAATCCTGAGATGGGCGTATCTTACAAAAAGGTTGATGCCATGTATTCATCCGGCATTAATCCTGAAGAGGCAAAAGCAATGGTGGATGCAATTCTTGATTTCATGACTAAATACCCAAATAAATCTTTAGGGGTGGTTGTGATGAATCAAAAGCAAACCAGTCTGCTGAGTGAGGAGATGAAGTACGTATTTGAGAAAAATCCGCCAGCTCAAGAATACAGAGAAAAATGGCAAGATGGTCTTGAATCTTTTTTTATAAAAAATTTGGAAAATGTTCAAGGCGATGAAAGGGATGTAATTTTTATCGGAACGGTTTACGGACCAGAAAAAGCTGGATCACCTGTCAGGCAAGGATTCGGCCCTATTAATGGAGTTGCCGGCAAGAGAAGATTAAATGTTTTATTTTCTCGCGCTAAAGAACGCATAGTGACTTTCTCATCAATCAATACCTCCGATATAAAGGCAGAAGAAGATAGCGGAAACGAGGGAGCTTACATGTTGAAGCAATGGATTGAATATTGCGCAACCGGCAGAATTCACAGTGGTAAAATTACTAACAAGGATACTGACTCAGAATTTGAAGATCATGTGGTGCAGCAAATCCGATCCATAGGATGTGACGCGATTCCTCAGGTTGGTGTTGTTGGATATTCGATTGATATTGGCGTCAAGCATTCAGATTGGCCTCATGGATTTATCATGGGAGTTGAATGTGATGGTGCAACTTACCACTCGTCAAAATCAGCGCGTGATAGAGATAGATTGCGTCAGCAGGTGCTTGAAGGTCTTGGTTGGAACTTGTATAGAATTTGGTCAACGGATTGGTTTGATGATCCAATAAGAGAAACTGAGAAGTTGAGGGAGGCTATAAAAAATAGGATCTCAAACTTGAAAAGCGCTCTGATTAGCTAAGCCCATGGTTTTGAAAGCCAAAGTTCTTATGGGCGCTAAACCTTTTTTCATTGGTTAGTTTTTGCTGACCTCAGCTCTTAAATCTTCCACTAATTTCTGGATCTGGTTCTCTATTTGTAAATCTGTAGACAACGCCAGACAGGAGTCTGGCGGGAGTGACGAGACTCGAACTCGCGACCTCTTGCGTGACAGGCAAGCGCTCTAACCAACTGAGCTACACCCCCTAATAAGTAGGAACAATGATAAAAATCTTAGTTTGTGAAATAAACTTTTAGCTAAGATTGGTGGGTGATGACAGGCTCGAACTGCCGACCCTCTCCTTGTAAGGGAGATGCTCTACCAACTGAGCTAATCACCCATAAATTTTTTAAGCTAAGCCCCTGGCTTTAATGCCGCTTAGCTCATGACTTGCTCAAAAGGATTATTAATCCTTTTGTTTTGGATAAGTGTCTCTCGAGCTCTCTTGAAAAATTACTTTTGCGAGAGTCTCATAATTTTTTTCTAATAATTCTATAACCGAATGGTTATGTAAATTTTGGAGAAATTTTTTTAGAAAAAAAACTCCTTACGCGAATATTTCCGCGTAAGGGTTGGAAACTATTTTACAGAATCTTTCAATGCTTTACCAGCAGCGAATTTCACGCGCTTAGATGCTTTGATTTGGATTTCTTTGCCAGTTTGAGGATTGCGACCTTTTCTAGCGGCAGTTTTTACTACTTTAAAAGTACCAAATCCGATCAAGGTAACTACATCACCTTTTTTAAGAGCTTTAGTAGTTGCTTTAAGTAGAGCTTCCACAGCCGCGCTAGCGTCTTTTTGAGAAAGGCCAGTTTGGTTGGCAATTTCTTTAATTAAATCTGTTTTGTGCATATTAATGATCTCTTTTGATTAATATTTTTAGGAAAGAAACATGTCACGAAGCAGCTTGTAGACTGGCTTCGCAGCAGGTTGCTCAAGGAAATTATTTACGAAAAATTTGAAAGCAACTACTATTCTAAATTATTTTTAGGTGCTGAGACCAAGACTGGTGCGGCTCGAAGAAAATAGGTTTTTTTCTGTCACAGTAAAATCAAGATTCTGATCTCTTTCTTCAGTTGGCAGATAATCTTGTGAGAGCTGGAAATCAAAGGCTAAACCGATTGTTATAATTTTGGATTTTTTCTTTTTTAGAGATTTGATTGTGCGATCAAAAAATCCACCACCCATGCCAAGCCTTGATAATCCTAAATCAAAGGCAAGTAGCGGTAAAATCAAAAAATCAGGAGAGATTATTTTTCCTTCCGCGGGCTCTTTGATTTTTGTAAAAGATTTATTGGCAACAAATTCAGCCTCTTGATCAAATAAAGTAAATTGTAACGGTTTATTTGCGGCAATGATTTTTGGATAAGAAAAGGGAATTTGGTTTTTTATAAAATGCTCTGCAATCAGATTAGTTGAAACCTCGCTTGGCATTGCAAGGTAGAGGGAGAAAATTTTATCAGAGTTTTTTTTATAAAATTTGGGCAGAAGATTTTGTAAAAAATTTTCGTTAATTTGTTGCGATCTGGTTTTGACCTCATCTTGCGATAGTAAGGCCCTCTTGGCTTTAAATATTTTACGCAAATCAGCTTTTCTCATCAAAGTTTCTGAATTTTTTTTGTTAAATTTCCGATGTAGTTTGCGATATTCTCAATGTTGTCACTCATCGAATTACATACTTCTTGAGAGGTAAATTTCTCTTCTGTCGCAGATATTAATTCTTCTTCCATGGTCAGTGCGGCCATTACTAACAGCATTTTTTCGTCAGAAAATTTTAACGAGAATGATAATTCATCAAGTCTTTGATTTAAGCGTTTAACGAGTTCTAGTAATTTTTCTTTTTCCTCGGTTTTGCAGGCGATTTTGTAGTGCGATTTACCGATTTGGATTTCAACTGTCATATTTTTCGATTACCTCATGAAGCGCTGCTAGATCAACTTCTATCGCTTCAGCTAAATCATTTTTTTGTTGACGAAAATTCTCGATTCTTTGCCCAAGAACTTTGTTTGTTTCGCGTAAAAACTCAGTCTCTTTCCCCAATTCGGATAGCTCTTTTTGTAGGCGATTTATTTCTGTGCCGATGCGAGAAATTACGACTGACTTTGATTCATCATCAGTCGTGAGTAATTCTGGGTTTAAAGACGTTTCGCGAATTTTTTCCCTAACGGCTTCTTCAAGATTTTTTAGCGCATCGGATAAATGCTTTCGGGCTTGATTAAATTTGGCTTCGCCCTCGAGCTTCATGACCGATAATCCTTGTTATTTTTGATGTATTCTTCGTTTAAGTCGCATGTCCAAACGACTGCTCTACTCGCGCCGATTCCAAGATTCGCGGAAATTTTTACTTCCGATCCGCTAAGATATTTATGAACTAAATTTTCTACATATTCCGGATGTTTTGCGCCGTCTTTAGTGATTGGATGATCACCAATTTTAATGATTATTTTTTCAGGCGAAGTTTCTGAACAAGATTTTCCAACGGCCATAATGATACGTCCCCAGTTAGGATCTGCCGCCGCAATCGCAGTTTTAACCAAAGGTGAATTGGCGATTGAAAAGGCGACCTCCTTGGCCTGTTCGTAAGTTCTGGCGCCCTCGACTTCAATTTCGATTAGTTTTTTTGCGCCTTCGCCATCAATCACAATCATCTTTGCGAGGCCTAGGGCTAATTCGTTTAATGTGTTTTTAAATTCTGTAAGTTCGAGTGAATGCGAATCGACGATTTCGTGATTTCCTACTTCTTTCGTGGCGAATAATAAAACAGTATCATTCGTTGACTGGTCTGAGTCGACAGTGATTGCATTAAAGCTATGCTCGACAGTTTCTTTGAGTAAAATTTGTAAAGTTGCAGGGCAAATATTGGCGTCGGTAAAAATATAGCCAAGCATTGTCGCCATGTTTGGCGCGATCATTCCCGAGCCTTTAGAAAAGCCAATTAATGCAACATTGTCGCCGGCAATTTTGCAGGTTCTGTTGATTAGTTTTATCTTTGTGTCGGTGGTCATAATCGCTTGTGCAGCCTTATTCCACGAAGATTCATTGATGGTAGCATCTTTAACCATTTGCGGGATTGCCGCTTCGATTAATTCAACTTTTAAGGTTTCACCAATTACTCCAGTTGAAGAAATAAGAACTTCTTCCGGCTTACAGCCAAGATCTTTCGCAACTTTATTTGCAGTTCTCAAAACTGCTTCTTCTCCTTCTTTTCCGGTGAAGGCGTTAGCATTTCCGGCATTGACGATTAAAGCTCTGGCCTTGCCGCTTTTGACATTTTTCTTACACCAAACTACGGGCGCTGCAGGCATTGAAGAAGTCGTGAAGACTCCGGCAACATTGGCTGGTCGGTCAAAAGTGATGAGCAAAAGATCGTCGCGGTTTTTATATTTCAAACCACAATTCGTGGTGCTGATTTTTAATCCTTTAAGCATTAGCAAACTCCTGAATTTTTTTAGTTACTGCGGCGACAATTTCATCGCATGATTTGTTTTCCGCCATTTCTTTCACTAGTACCGAGCCAACAACCACAGCATCTACACCAATTTGAGAAAATTCTCTAACTTGTTGCGGCGTTTGAATTCCAAAGCCGATGGCGATTGGTAATTTAGAAATTTTTTTCAGGTTTTGTAAATTTTCTACATTGTCTTGAGCCTTTGCCATAGTGGTGCCAGTGATGCCGAGAAGTGAAATTAAATATAAAAATCCTCCAGCATTTTTGGTGATTTTTTTCTGACGTTTGAAGTCGGTTGTCGGCGAAATTAGTTTGATTAGATCGAGTTTTGTTTTTGAGATTTGCGGCATAATTTCGTGCTCTTCTTCTTGCGGAAGATCGACGATTAAAAAGCCATCAACTCCACATTCCTCTGCTTCGACAAAGATTTTATTTAAGCCGAATTTCAAAACTGGATTGTAGTAAGTCATCAGAATCAGCGGAGTTTTTTTGTCAGTCTGACGAAATTCAGAAACCATTTTTAAGGTTTTTTGAAGCGTCATTCCGTTAGCAATCGAAAGCTTCGCAGCGATCTCGATTGTGGGCCCATCTCCCGCGGGATCAAGAAATGGCACGCCAAGTTCGATCAAATCAGCGCCAGCCGCAGGCATAGCTTTGAGTGTTGCAAGTGAAGTTTCATAATTCGGATCTCCAGCGCAAATGTAAGCAATTAACGCCGATTTTTTTTGAGCGCGAAGCTCTCTGAATTTTTGTTCGATTCGCTTCATTATAATTTCACTCCCAAATGTTTTGCGATGGTGTTGATGTCTTTATCTCCGCGGCCCGAGATGTTGACGATGATACATTGATCCTTCCTCATTTTCTTTGCGAGTTTACAAGCAAAAGAAACGGCGTGCGATGATTCTAAGGCGGGAATAATCCCTTCTGTTTGGCATAAAAGTTGGAAGGCTTCTACTGCTTCTTCGTCTGTTGCGCTAACATATTCTACTCTTTTGATATCGTGCAAATGAGCATGCTCAGGGCCTATTCCGGGATAATCCAAACCAGCAGAAATCGAGTGCGCGTCTTGAATTTGTCCGTCGGAATTTTGCAGGAAAAAAGTTTTGTTACCGTGAAGAACTGCAATAGAGCCCTTACTGATTGATGCAGAATGCTCATCGCTTTCTAGGCCTTTTCCAGCGGCTTCAACTCCGAACATTTTTACTTTGTCTTTAAGGAATGGATGGAATAAGCCAATTGAGTTCGATCCGCCGCCGATGCAGGCAACTAAAGCATCAGGCAATTTTCCTTCGGCTTTTTTAAACTGCACTTTCGCCTCTTTTCCAATCACTGAATGGAAGTCGCGAACCATTGTTGGATAAGGGTGTGGGCCAGTAACGGTGCCAAGCAAATAGTAAGTGTCGCGAGAATTGGCAATCCAATCACGCATCGCTTCATTAATGGCATTTTTTAAACTTTTTGAACCAGTATTAACCGTTACAACTTCTGCTCCGAGTAGCTTCATGCGAAAAACATTTTGCGCCTGACGCTCAACATCTTTTGCGCCCATGTAAATCACGCAAGGCAAAGAAAAAAGTGCGCAAACTGTCGCGGTTGCTACGCCATGTTGACCAGCTCCTGTCTCAGCAATGATGCGCTTCTTGCCCATTCTTTTAGCAAGCAAGATTTGTCCTAAGCAGTTATTGATTTTGTGCGAACCGGTGTGGTTGAGCTCGTCACGTTTAAAATAAATTTTCGCGCCATTTTCTCCTTCGGCTATTTTTTTAGTAAGTCTTTCAGCCATATATAGCGGACTTGGACGACCAACGTAATGTTTTAAATAGTAGGCAAGCTCTTTCTGAAACCCGGGATCTTTTTTGGCTTTCGCGTAGGCGGCTTCAAGTTCTAAGACAGCTGGCATCAAACTTTCAGCGACATATTGGCCACCGAATTGACCGAAATTTTTTTTCATATTTAGGGTAGGGGTAAGGATTTAAGCGAACCTTGGATGAAAGTTGAAAATATGCAAGACGAGTATGTGACGAGTTTCTTTGATCCTCGCCTTTGGGATAATGGCGCTTAAAGCAAATGTACCAGTTGTTTGCGTCATCCTTGAGAAGGAGAAGATTAAGAAAGAAATGATGTCGCTCAATTTCTTTGTTTTTTCCAGTTGACATCCCATTTTACCTCCACAAATTTCCGTGCTTTCCCAAATATTTCCTGAATATCCCGTGGCTTTATTTCTCTCAACTTTCACAAACAAAATTGACGCTAAGGGTAGGGTATCAGTGCCTGTACAGTTTCGCGCTTCTTTGGTGAATGAGAGTTTTTCAGGAATGGTGGTTTATGAGTCTTTCATCAATGACTGCGTCGAAGGCTGCGATATTGAGCGCATAAAAAAACTTTCTGAATCAATTGATAATTTAGATCCATTTTCTGAAGAGCGTGATGCCTTTGCTGCTGCGGTTTTGGGTGGCTCTGTTCAACTTTCTATTGATGGTGATGGCCGCGTAATTTTGCCGGAAAACCTGCTTAAAAAACTAAAGATAAAATCAGAAATCACTTTTGTTGGTAAGGGCTCAACTTTTGAAATTTGGGAACCAAAGAAGTGTGAGTTGTACATGGCTCAAGCCATGAAAGATGCGAAGACTAATCGCAAGTTATTGAAGGTTGCGAAATGAGTCATCAGCCAGTTCTTCTCAAAGAGGTAATAGCAAACTTAAAACCGGAAAAAGATGGAACATATCTTGATGGCACTTTTGGTGCTGGTGGTTACTCCAGAGCTATTCTTGAAGCAGTGCAGTGCAATTTATTTGCCATTGATCGTGACGAAAGTGCAAAAAAATTTGCTGAAAAATTAACAAAAAATTTTCCGGATCATTTTGTTTTTCTATCGGGAAAATTTTCTGAAAGTGAAAGGCTTCTAAATGAGCAAAATGCTCCGAAGCTAGATGGAATGGTTTTTGATATCGGTGTTTCTTCGATGCAACTTGATGACAGATCGCGCGGATTTTCTTTTGATTCTGAAGCAAAACTCGACATGCGCATGGATCAAAATTCTTTTCCGAGTGCTTTTGAAGTAGTTAACGAATCTAGCGAGAAAGAGCTTGCGCAGATCATTAAAGAATTTGGCGACGAGCCAAAAGCGCGTCAGATTGCGAAAAAAATTATCGCCGCGCGCGCGGTAAAGCCAATTACTACCTGCCAGGATTTAGCGCAAATAGTTCGCTCACTTTATTATGGTTATTCGAAGACCGATCCATCAACCAGAACTTTTCAGGCTCTAAGAATTTTTGTGAATCAAGAATTAGAAGAGCTCAAGGCTGCATTGGCTTCATCGCTTACTTTACTTAAAAAAGGCGGACGTCTTGTTGTCGTTTCTTTTCACTCACTCGAAGACTCAATAGTCAAAAATTTTCTTAAAGAAGAGTCGGGTTTAAGCCAAACATTTTCCCGCTATCAGCCGATTTCAGAGCAGCAAAATTCGTCCAAAAATTTTCATGTATTAACTAAGTCAGCAATTTCTCCGACGGCGGAAGAAATTGCTGCAAATCCTCGTGCGCGTTCTGCCAAGATGCGTGTGGCGGTAAGAATTTAACAATGAGCAATCAAAAATTTTACCTAACCAATTCAGCGTTAATTTCTGGAATCATTCTCAGCATTATTTTGATGTTTGTGGTGCAGTTCAAAGTTGAATCTCTGCAAGATGAAATCGCTAAGGCTGAAAATGAAATCGCTTCTTACCAAGATCAAATTCAGTTTTTGGAAGTGGAGTGGGTTTATTTAACTAGGCCGGAAAGGTTGCGTACTCTAGCTACAAACTACTTACAAAATAACGGTTACGCTTTGGCCAGTCAGATTAAAAATGTTGATGATTTAGAAAAATATTACCTAGCGACTTACGAAAAAACTGAAGTAGACAAACTGGCTTTGCACGACGAGAGTAAAGAAGCGCCAACGATTTCCTTTTAAGAAATTCATTTAAATTTAGTCTCAATATCTATCGCCCAACTCGGCTGCGCGCCTTTTTGTTGGGTGCTCATTTATCGCTATTCATGAATCTATTCCGTAAGAAAAATATTCACGATCTCCTCGAAGATAGTAAAAAAAATACCCTTAAAAAAACATTGAATGCCACTGATCTTGTTATGATTGGTATTGGCGGAACTGTTGGCACTGGAATCTTCGTTGTTACCGGAATTGCCGCGGCAAAATATGCTGGGCCTGCAATTGCTATTTCTTATTTAATCGCTGCTTTGGCCTGTGTTTTTGCCGCTCTTGCTTACGCAGAACTCGCTTCAATGGTTCCTCTTGCTGGAAGTGCTTACACTTATTCCTACGTCGCAATGGGAGAGTTTGTTGCTTGGATGGTCGGCTGGATTTTGATTTTGGAATATGAGGCGGCGGCTTCAACTGTTGCCTCGGGGTGGTCGGGATATGTCATAGGAATTCTGAAGTCTGCGGGGATTATTATTCCTGAGATGCTCACAAAAACTCCCGATGAAGGCGGATTAATTAACTTGCCGGCGGTGCTCATTATTTTTTTCATCAGTGGAATGCTTTATCGCGGAATGAAACAGGGCATAACGCTGAATCGTTTTTTAGTCGGGATAAAGTTGGTGGTAATTTTCATGTTTCTCATGATCGCAACTCCGCAAATTAAAACGGAAAATTTGGCAGACTTCATGCCTTTTGGAGTAAATGGAATTCTGATGGGAGCCGCTGTAGTTTTTTATGCTTACATCGGTTTTGACTGCATTGCCACCGCTGCAGAGGAGTGTAAAAACCCTAAACGAGATTTGCCGATTGGAATCATCACTTCGCTGTTTGTTTGCATGATTCTCTACACCTCGGTTTCTTTGGTGCTTAACGGAATTTCTCATTATTCTAGCCTCAATAATGCTGAGCCAGTTGCTAAGGCATTACGTGAAAATGGAAGTGCCATCGGATCATCTTTGGTAGCAACAGGTGCTGTTGCTGGGATAACTTCGGTATTATTGATTTTAATCTACAGCCAATCACGAATTTTTTTCGTGATGTCGCGCGATCTCTTGCTTCCGGGTTTTTTAAGCAAGCTTCATCCTAAATTTAACACCCCGCATTATTCGCTGATGTTAACCGCTTTCGTTGCTGCAACAATCGCCGGCTTTCTTCCTCTTGAGCTGCTTGGTCGGTTAGTAAGTATCGGAGCTCTCTCCTCTTTCATGGTTGTAGCTATTGGCGTGATGACCTTAAGAGTTACTGATCCTAATGCGCATCGATCATTCAAATGTCCGATGGTTAATATTACTGCTCCAATCGCGATTTCAAGCTGTGGCTATCTGCTATATACTTTGCTTATCCAAAGTGGATTTTGGTTCTTGATGTGGCTATCTCTTGGCTTTGTGGTATATTTCTCTTACGGCTATCACAAATCTCCGCTAAGGAAAAAGAAGTAATTTACTCTCAGTTCGAGCGGAGTTTAGACCTCTAAAGTTTTATTCCCCAATTCTTGATTTACTCGGGATCGGCGGATCGATTTTTAGAAGACTTTGTTGACGATCTCGCGTTGCGGTACTGGAATTTTAATGCCGTGTTCTTGGAACTTTTTCCAAATACCAATCATCACTTCACCCTTTGGTTTCATGCGCCCTTCAACAATGTCGTTGATCCAAAAATAAAGGGTAATCTTGATGTCATGCTCGCCAAAATTAGTGACAGAGCATTCAATTTCTGGGTAGCTCAAGCAACGTTGATTTTCTTTGGCACTAGCAACCATAAGCTCGCAGGCTTGTTCCAAATCTGTGCCATGAGCAACGCCGAGAATAATTTCAATGCGGGCGCGATTGTTGGAATAAGTCCAGTTTGTTACTTTATTTATAATGAATTCCTCGTTCGGAATCATGATTTCTTTGCCATCCATCGTTTCGACTAAAGTGTAGCGGCCACCAAAATGCTTGATTGTGCCGTAAATATTTCCGTTATCGAGCTCAACAATATCGCCGATTTCCACCGATTTTTCGAAAAGCAAAATAATGCCGCTGATAAAATTCGAGGCAATTTTCTGTAAACCAAACCCAATTCCGACACCAACCGCACCGCCTATTACCGCAAGAGTTGTGAGGTCGACTCCAAAAGTTTTTAGCAAAACTATTAGAACAATCGCGTAGATTGTGATGTCGATTATTTTACCAATTATGCCTTTAGTGCTTGTCTTAATTGACTTGCTGCTATCGATGTAAGACTTGCTCTTGTGTCTGATTAATCCCGAAATCCAGAAAAGGGTGATCAAAACAATGACGGCTTTGATGATCAAATAAGCGGAAATTTTTACGCTACCTATTTTGAATGATAGCTCATCGAGATAGAGAATTGATGGATCTAGCAGGTCAAAAATATTTAATAACAAAGCTGGCATCAAAAATAATCCAGCGACATTAGTGACTAAGCTGCTGCCAGAAGAAATACGTAAAAAGCGTAAAAATAAAAATAGTGCGACTAGCTTTATTGTGACCAAAAAGACGATAATTTCTTTAAAAAATTTTCCGTAAATTGAAAAGCCAATAGCAAGGAAAAGCAGCGAAAGCGCTGGATAAAGCATTGGTATCACAAATCGCGTTATTAAGCGATTTGCGCCTAAATCGCGTTGTAAATTTTTACTAAGAATTTTGGCGAAGAAAAATTTCCGGCTAAATTTGTAGCAAAAATAGGCCAGAATGAAGCAAAAAATTAACGAGAGTGATTGCCAGTAGAAACTTGGACTGGAAATGGTTTGCTCAATTACTTCGAAGATTTTGTCGTAGTTCATTTTGTTTAAAATTTACCCTTCGACCCTCTCACTGCAAGGCTGCGCTGAGCTTGTCGAAGTATTTTACTCTCCTTGGCCCGAGGTGTATCCGGGCTTGCCGTCAAAGAGATACAAACCCTCATATTTCACGAAATCAAATTTTTTCTCGTTTAGAATCGAGAGCATTTCGATGATGTCTTGATGTGAAATTTTCTTAGTTGCGTCGATGATTTCGTTGCTTGATTTGCCAGTGATTCCCTTGCCGATAAAACGCAAAACAGTTAAGCCTTTTGAATAGTTAGGCATCATGTATTGATCTAGAAGAGGCCAAAGTAGAAGCCCTTTTGCGCTAATCATTTTTACTTCTAACTTTTCGCTCTCCATTTGTTTTAGAACATCAAGCAAATCGGAGAATTCTTTTGGCCAATCGAGGAATAGATCGAAGCCGATTAGTGATTTTATCTCAAGTTGTTGATTACTA
>CAMBES010000034.1 GCA_945865855.1 Rhizobium sp. Q54
CGCACAAGCATGTTGATTGGAACTGATTGTGGATGCTGTGGTAAATTCGCTAAAACAATCAACATTTTGGCGCGATCTTCGCGGGTTTCGCCCATTCCAACAATGCCGCCGGAACAAACATTTAGGCCGGCTTCGCGTACGTTTTTTAAGGTGTTTAGGCGATCTTCAAATTTTCTTGTCGTAATAATTTCTGAATAAAATTCTGGCGAAGTGTCGATGTTGTGATTGTAGTAATCGAGACCCGCTTCCTTGAGTTTCTTGCTTTGCGAGTCGGTTAACATGCCGAGAGTCATGCAAGTTTCGAGGCCGGTTTTTTTCACTTCGTCAACGATGTGACAGATTTTTTCGACGTCGCGGTCGTGTAAATTTCTCCAAGCTGCGCCCATGCAAAATCTCGATGCGCCCCCTGCTTTTGCGGCGTTGGCGGCTTCTAGAATTTTATCGATCGCCATTAAGGATTCTTTTTCGAGCCCGGTAGTGTAGTGCGCAGATTGTGGACAATACTTGCAATTTTCTGGGCAAGAGCCGGTTTTGATGCTTAGCAGCGTGCTGATTTGTACTGAGTTTGGATTGTGAAACTGGCGATTAATTTCTGCCGCTTTGAACATTAAATCGTTGAAAGGCAGGGCGAAAAGTTTTGAAACTTCTTCGACAGAAAAATCGTGGCGAGTGCCCGAATCGTAAGATGAAATTGGTATTTCAGTGGTTGGCTTGTGAGGTTCTTTCATTCTTTAATCAGTTAAAAATCCGCTTTCTTTTAGGATCGATTTTGCGTCGCTACCCTTTAAAAATTTTAAAAATTCGCGCGCCACTTCCATGTTATCGCCGGCGATTACTAGAGATTGGTAGAAAATATCTTCACCGCTACTTTTAGCGAGAATTTGTAAGTTTGGTTCGTTTTTAACCTGGCTTGCGAGCAAGAGGGCGTAGTTCTGACTATCGCTTTTGACATTGGTCAGTAGCGTTGTTTTGTCTTCGGTTAATTTGCCAAAAAGGTTTATGTCAATTAGCCCGAGAGGTGAAAGAAAATTTCTTGCGAAGAAGCCTGAGCTCGTTCCTTCATTGTCAATAATCAGAGTTGCTTTGGCTCGATCCAAAGCTTTTAAAACATTTTCGAGCGAAGAGCTTGAAGGTTGGCCAATATTTGTTTTTGTGGTGACTAGTACGAGTTTGTCGCGAGCGATGAAGCCGATGTTGTAGACATCAACAAGACCTTTTTGACGAAGAGCTTCTATCCATTGCGGATGTGCGGAAATGAAGATGTCGGCCGGCTCTCCAGAATCGATTTCGGCGATTAAATCAGCTGATGAATTGAAGTTAACCGAAACATTTGTGCGCGATTTTTGTGAATAAATTCGTGCGATTTTTGTGAGGGCCAAAGCAAGATTTGGCTCGGCAAAAACCGTGAGATTTCTGCCGCCATTGGTAGCGTAAGAATTTTGTGAGCTAAGAAAAATTAGCGGGATGATCAGAAAAAAAATTCTGCGCATTTTACACCGCTAGCATTTCTTGTCGGTCGGAATCGATTTCGTTAAAAACGCCTTCCCAAGTTCCGATTGTTGAAGATTTGCTATATTCAGTGACGCGATTTTCGAAGAAATTTGTGTGCTCAACGCCATTCAAAATTTCATCAAGCCAAGGAAGTGGATTGACATCGATCATGTAAATATCTTTGAGACCGAGTTGATTTAGACGGCGGTCAGCAATGTAGCGAATGTAGCGCTTTACTTCGCGCGAAGTGAGGCCTTCGATATTGCCCATTTCGAAAGCAAGATCAATGAAAGCATCTTCGAAATGCACGATTGTGGCGCAGGCTTCGTAGAGTCTGCCCTTCAATTCTTCATCCCAAACCTCAGGGTTTTCTTGGCAAAAAGCTCTGAAAAGTTTAATGATGGAATTCGTGTGAAGAGTTTCGTCGCGCACTGACCAGGAAACGATTTGACCCATTCCTTTCATTTTTCCGAAGCGTTGGAAATTTAATAAAATCGCGAAAGAAGCAAAAAGTTGTAGGCCTTCGGTAAAGCCGCCGAAAACAGCAAGAGTGGTTGCAATGTCTTTTTTGGTAGAGACTCCGAACTTGTGCATGTAGTCGTATTTATCCTTCATCTCTTTGTATTTCATGAAGGCGGAATATTCGGCTTCAGGCATTCCAACAGTGTCGAGAAGATGAGAATAGGCGGCAATGTGAATCGTTTCCATGTTAGAAAAAGCTGAGAGCATCATTTGGACTTCGGTTGGTTTGAAGACCTGAGAATAATGCTTCATGTAACAGTTATTCACCTCGATGTCAGCTTGCGTAAAAAAGCGGAAAATTTGTGTTAAAAGATTTTTTTCGCTTGCAGTTAAATTGTGTTTCCAATCTCTCACGTCGTCAGCTAAAGGCACTTCTTCTGGAAGCCAGTGAACTTGTTGTTGTGTTAGCCAGGCATCGTAAGCCCAAGGGTAGTTGAAAGGTTTATAGGTTGGTTTCGCGTCAAGAAGAGACATGATTTTTAGAAATCAGATTTAAGGGATTAGGAATGGGAAACTAAAATTAGTGTCAGCAATTGCAAACCAGAAATTTGGTTTTTAGGTTAATAACCGAGTAAATCACTCAGGTTCTTAAAAATCTTAAATAATAATATTTCATGTCAGTCCTAGTTGGAAAAAAGGCCCCAGATTTCACTGCCTCAGCAGTAATGCCAAATAACGAAATCAACGATAAGTTTAACCTTCATTCTTTCCTCAAAGGCAAGATCGGTGTTTTATTTTTCTACCCACTTGATTTTACTTTTGTTTGCCCTTCCGAAATCATCGCTTTTGACAATCGCTTGAAAGAATTCAAAGACCGCGGAGCAGAAGTAATTGGCGTTTCTGTTGACTCAAAATTTTCTCACTTAGCTTGGAAAAATACCGAAGTTAACAAAGGTGGAATTGGTCAAGTTCAATATCCCTTGGTTTCTGATTTAACTAAATCAATCGCTCGTGATTACGACGTTTTGATGGGTGAAGCAGTTGCTCTTCGTGGAACTTTTTTGATTGATCAAGAAGGCGTTGTTCGTCACCAAGTTGTGAATGATCTTCCACTTGGCCGCAACATCGACGAAGCGATTCGCATGGTTGATTCACTTAAATTCTTCCAAGAGCATGGCGAAGTTTGTCCGGCCGGTTGGAACAAAGGTAAGCAAGGAATGAAAGCTGACTCGAAAGGCGTCGCTGATTACTTGGCAAATAATGCGAAGAGCTTGTAATTTTTTATTCATCATCCTTTAAATGATCGGCATTTTGAGGATCTCGGAATTTTTTCTTACGAGATCCTCGATGCTTCACATCAGAGATGACGTTTCATCTCATTATTTTCCTAGTTGACTAAGAATTAGTCTTTCCTAAAAGGCGCGCCCCCATTTTTTAAAATTTCTACAAAACAACAAATTCATGCCGACAGTTAATCAGCTAATCAGAAAGCCAAGAGTCAAACAGACCGCGAAAAATAAAGTTCCAGCGATGAAGGGTTGCCCACAAAAAAGAGGCGTTTGCACCCGTGTTTACACAACAACTCCAAAAAAACCGAACTCAGCTTTACGTAAAGTTGCTCGGGTTAAATTGACTAATGGATTTGAAGTTATCGCCTACATTCCAGGCGAAGGTCACCATCTGCAAGAGCACTCGGTTGTGGCGATTCGTGGTGGTCGTGTAAAAGATTTACCAGGTGTTCGTTACCACATTATTCGTGGATCTCTTGATACCCAAGGCGTAAAAAATCGTAAGCAAGCCCGTTCTAAGTACGGCGCTCAAAAACCTAAGTAGTAACAATAAATTTCTTAAAAAATGCGTAGAAGAGCAGCAAAAGTCAGAAAAATTTTCCCTGACGCTAAATATGGTGAAGTAATCGTTTCTAGGTTTGTCAACCGTTTGATGGATGACGGCAAAAAATCTGTTGTCGAAAAATCTGTTTACGCAGCTTTCGATCAATTGGAGCAAAAATTAAAAAAACCTCCTGTCGTAATTTTTAAAGAAGCTTTAGAAAATGTGATTCCAAAAGTTGAAGTTAGATCTCGTCGTATTGGTGGCGCAACTTACCAAATCCCAGTTGAGGTTTCTCCTCGCCGTGGTTCAGCTCTTGCTCTGAAATGGTTGAAGTTCGGTATTGAAAACATCAAAGGTAAAGACCTTACAACCAAAGTTGTTAACGTAATTCTTGAGTCTCTTGAGAACAAAGGTTGGGCAGCAAAGAAAAAAGAAGAAGTTTTCAAAATGGCCGAAGCCAACAAGGCTTTCGCACATTACCGCTGGTAGTTTTTTAAAGCGGAGCTTTCGCCAGTGACTGAATTTGACATCGTAAGTCCAGCTCACGCGAAAGACTTGCCAATACTCGAATTTTGTATTGACGCAGCGCGCAAGAAAATTGTTGGTTCCAGAAGAGTCATTGTCATTTCCAAAGAGCGCTACACCGATAAAGCCGAGTGGTTTGACGAGGCGCTTTTTCCTTTCTCTTACGACTTAGTAAAAAGTCACGTTGGCGAAGTTGTCGGTTGGTATTTTCAGCAGCTGCTCAAGTTTTATGCCGCCTTCACCATTCCAAATATTAGCGAAAATATTTTAATTTTAGACAGCGACACGGTTTTTTTCCGTCGTGTTACAATGTTTGATCAAAAAGGCCGCGCGCTTTACAATATTAGCAAAGATGAAAATATTGAGCGTCGAGATTTTGACCAAAGAGTAGCCGCGAATATCAGAAAATTATTACCAGAAATCGCGGTCGAAAAATTGCCAAAAGAATTCCAAACAGTCTCCGGAATTAGCCACCACATGATTTTTAATCGTGAAATTTTGCGCGATTTATTTACCCGCGTTGAAAAGCATGACGGCAGTGGAGAGCCCTTTTATAAAATCTTTTTAAAGCATGCGGATTACTCCCACTCCGTTGCTGAGTATCAAACTTACTTCAATTTTATTTTAGTTTTTCATCGTAACGAAATGGCCATTAGAAAACTGAGTTACAAAAACACTGCAGATTCAAACGTCGCCAAATATCGCTTCCGTTTCAAATACCACTACTGCTCTTTCCACTCTTACCTTCGCGACACCAAAACCAATTGCTTGGGCACAAAATTCCAAAATTTTTTGTGTAAAATCTTGTCAATTAAGAACTGAAAACTAGCTTGCCGCGCCCTTTTTAATCTAGATCTCCCCTTATTTTATGCCTCGTCAAATCGAAATCGAAAAATACCGCAATATTGGAATCATGGCGCACATTGACGCCGGTAAAACTACGACAACTGAACGCATTCTTTTCTACACTGGTAAATCACATAAAATCGGCGAAGTTCATGACGGAGCCGCCACAATGGATTGGATGGAACAAGAACAAGAGCGTGGAATTACAATCACTTCTGCCGCAACAACATGCTTCTGGAAAGAGCACCGCATTAACATCATTGACACACCAGGTCACGTAGATTTTACAATTGAAGTTGAGCGCTCTCTTCGCGTTCTTGACGGTGCAATTTGTGTATTTGACGCTGTTGCTGGTGTTGAGCCGCAATCAGAAACAGTTTGGCGCCAAGCTAACAAATACAAAGTTCCAAGAATGTGCTTTGTTAACAAAATGGACAGAACTGGCGCAAATTTTTACCGCTGCGTTGACATGATGAAAACTCGTTTGGGTGCTCGTCCAATTCCGGTTCAATTGCCAATTAATGAAGCCGAAGATTACGGCGGCTTGATCGATTTGATCAGAATGAAAGCTGTAGTTTGGAAGGACGAATCAATGGGTGCTGATTATTCACTTGAAGAAATTCCAGCCGATCTTCTTGCTAAAGCCAAAGAATATCGTGAACAGTTAGTTGAAGCTGCAATCGAGCAAGATGACGCTTTGATGGAAAGTTATTTAGCTGGCGCAGAAATTTCTGAAGCAGATCTAAAACGCTGCATCCGTCAAGCGACAATTGCTGGCGCTTTCGTTCCAGTTTTGAACGGAACTGCTTTCAAAAACAAAGGTGTTCAAACTTTGCTAGACGCTGTTGTAGATTACCTACCAAGTCCACAAGACATCAAAGCAATTCCAGCGATTAATTTAAAAAATGAAGAAGTAATCAGCATTAATTGCGGCGACAAAAAATTTGCTGGCTTGGCTTTCAAAATCATGACTGACCCTTTCGTCGGATCTTTGACTTTCGTTCGTATTTACTCCGGCACTTTGACCGGCGGAAGTGGCGCAATCAACACAACCAAAAATAAAAAAGAACGCGTCGGCCGTATTCTTTTGATGCACGCAAATAACCGCGAAGACATCAAAGAAGCTTACGCTGGCGACATCGTTGCCCTCGCTGGTTTGAAAGACACCACAACCGGAGACACTTTGGTTGAAGTCGATAATGACATCATTCTTGAAAGAATGATTTTCCCTGAGCCGGTAATTGAAGTTTCTGTTGAGCCAAAATCTACAGCTGATCAAGAGAAAATGGGCATGGCCTTGTCGCGCTTGGCTTCAGAAGATCCGTCTCTTCGCATTGAATCAGACCAAGAATCTGGCCAAACCATTCTTCGCGGAATGGGTGAGTTGCATTTGGAAATCATCGTCGACCGCATGAAGCGCGAATTCAAAGTTGAAGCAAATATCGGCCAACCAAAAGTTGCTTACCGCGAAACCATTACCAAAAAAGTTGAAATCGATTACACGCACAAAAAACAATCGGGCGGCTCTGGTCAATTCGCGAAAGTTAAAATTCGTTTTGAGCCACTTCCAGCTGACTCAAAAGACAATTTTGTTTTTGAAAGTGAAGTTGTGGGTGGGCGCGTTCCAAAAGAATTCATCCCCGGTGTTGAAAAAGGTTTAAAATCTGCGAAAGACACCGGATTCTTAGCTGGTTTTCCAGTCGTAAGATTGAAAACAGCTTTGCTTGACGGCGCCTATCACGACGTTGATTCATCAGTTCTTGCTTTCGAAATCGCTGCTCGTTCTGCCTTCCGCGAAGCAATGGAAAAAGCCGGTCCAATCATTCTTGAGCCAATCATGAAAGTTGAAGTGGTTACTCCTGAAGAATACATGGGTGACGTAATCGGCGACATCAACTCTCGTCGCGGACAAATTCAAAATGTTGAAGCGCGTGACGTTACGCAAGTAATCACTGCAAAAGTTCCGCTTGCCGCAATGTTTGGTTACGTAAACAGCTTGCGCTCTTTGTCACAAGGTCGTTCAAGCTACTCAATGGAATTTGATTGTTACGAACCGGTTCCGGCTCACGTAGCAGAAGAAATCAAAGCTAAGAAATCTTAACAAATTTCGTGCTGGTCTGACTAAGTCGAGACCAAGCAAAATTGAAATTAAAGGGTCTGATCTTTCGAGGTCAGGCCCTTTTTTATTTTCTAAATCTTTCCAAATTACTTCTTTTTGACGCGCTACCCCCAGCGAAGCCTTGATTTTACAGGATCGCCAAAAAAGATGAATTTTGTCCAGCTGGACAAAATCTCATTTTAACCAATAGAATCAAGGCATGAAGGCGGCACAAATAATTCTGAAGAATTACGACAAATTACTTTCCGAAGTAAAAAGTTACGTCGAGGAAGCTGCGGAAAGCATTTCAAAAATTGCCACGAGAAAAAAAATCGAGATGGCTTGGAAGGTTGGCAGGTCTGTGCAGAATCACCTCAAAGAGAATAATCAGTCAGAAAAAAGCAGTTACGGAAAACATCTTTTCGAACGCCTAGAAAATGAGGTGGGCATTTCTCAGAGTGTTCTCTACAAAATGAGTAATTTCTACAAATCTTACCCCAAACTTCCCGCAGACGACGACAAATTAAATTGGAGTCATTACCGCGTGCTTGCTGGCGTCAAAGACGAAAATCGGCGTAAATATTTAGAAGATTTAACACGGTCAGAAAATCTCGACGCGGAAGAATTAGGTAAAAAATTAAAAAAATCTAAATCGCCAGAAAGCCCTAAAAACAAAAGAAAGAAGCTGAATTCAAAATTAAATTTCCGTCGCGGAAAACTTTTCTGTTACAATTTAACAAGGGTTGAGGAGCTAGGATTTTCCTGCATCGATTGCGGTTTTGGAATTTTGCACAAGCTTGAAGAAAATGTTTCCGCGCAAGCAAAAATTGTGGAGACGATTAAAAATGGCGAAAAATATTTGGTCAAAAAATCAAAGGTTAGGGCAATTAAGCTCAACGCCTACAAGGCTTACTTGCGCAGGGTTATAGATGGCGACACAATTCACGTGGTTCTTGATTTGGGTTTTAAAATTTTTCACGAAGAAATTTTGCGTTTACGGCAAATTGATGCGCCAGAAATTAGTTCTAAAGCTGGCAAAAAATCTGCGCGTGCTTTGAAAAAAATTTTACAAGATTTGCCTTTTTTAATCGTCAAAACTCACGCGACCGATATTTACGGACGTTACCTTGCTGATGTTTTTCTGCCCGACAAAAATGGAAAATTTTCTGTCGAAGAAACGGTGGAAAAGGGCGATTATCTGAGTCAGATCTTACTTGATCAAAAATTTGCCGAGCCGTTTTCTTGAAGAAATTTTCTTGAAGAAAAACACGAAGCTCTTGATGTTTTTTACAACTAATTTTGCGCCAGAATTAACAATTGCCGCTGCGTCACTTTCTAAAATATTTGCATTTGGAAGTTTTTGTCTTGCCAAGGCTTGAGGCTTCCTTCATTTGGCTGTGCTAATAGTAACGGCCAAAGTTTTTCTTTTTGTCAAATTTGAGTCAGAACTCGATGCAAGCGCCTCATATTCTTCTGCTGATAAATTTGTAAATTTTGCAACCACATCGTCAGGAATAAATGTCAGGCGCAAACCAACTGATTTACCGCCTTTGCGACCAGAATAAATTCCGCAGGCCTCACATTCTTTCTGAAAAGCCGCTGAAAATTTTTTGGCTTCAACCGCCGGAATATTAGAGATGTCTTCAATTTCAGTGGCTGGCTTAACATATCCGCCGCGCTCATTTGCTTCATTTTTAATGCCGCCTCTTTCTTTGGCTTTGGCAATAATCGCTAAAACCTGTGCCCGTTCTAGCTTCTGTCTTTTTGGTCCGTCCGCACTGCCAGCTGCAAGATTTATGAGAATGTCAATGAAGGTATTTTTAAGCTCAGAGGTCTCTGATTTTTCTTTGCCATAAATTCCATCAATCACTTTAAATTTATTAGCCCGGGCATCTGAACTGAGAGAGCTATTCGGATCTTCAGCAACATACCAAATATTGTTTTCATTTTGTTTCATTAGTGGCGAAAACAAAGAAGCCTTAACGCTCCCCGATGGTTTTAGAGCAACAGCAAAATCAGCGTCATTTTCATCTTTCGAATTCTTTTTCCAAGCCTTCTCGTCATTGGCCTTAGGCTTATTGCCCTCTTGCATTAAATCAAAATTTCTTTGGAATAAATTTTGCTCTATTAAATCTAAAATAGCTGGCCTGTTCCCTTTGTTTTTAGGGTCCATGGCAAAAATTGAAATTTCTTTGAATTTAGATCCAAAATCGCGCAATACCTCGCCAATTACTTGTGCCGCCTCTTCTTCTGGATATTCAAAAACGCCAATTGACAAAACTGGAACAGCAATTTTCTTTACATTTTTTTCCAAAGCCTTCTCTAGCAAGGCTTTGTAAGTATTTTTCAGCGCCTCTTTTCTGGCTGCAATTTTACCATCCGCTACTTCTTCGGCATCGCTTTCTAAGACTTTAAATTCATTCCTTCGGCAATCTGGACCAACTGCGTGGATTATAAATCTGACTCCTTTTTCTGATCCGATTTTTGATTTTGATTTTGAATCTAAGTCAGAATCAATCTCGGCAATCGCAACCTCTCCAGTTTTTAATTTTTTTGCCGGCACCGTTATTTGCTCTTGCTCGTGGTAAGGGATTGTGGTTTCTTCAGTTGTAAGTTTTTTAGCCTTACTATCCCAGAATAATTTCTTCCCTTCATCATTTTTAGCCTGCTCTTTTTCTAAAATATCCTTTCCTTCAGAATCAAAAGCGTAAACAGATGTTGTGCAATCTTCAGTCTTTGCATCACCTTTCAACAGCGCTCTTACAAGATTGCTTTCCTTATTTTTAAAATAGTGGCCAGTTTTTTTGTCTAAATGAAAAGTGGTCTTTGCATATCCAAATTCATCATGAACCGCCTTGCTTAAGCCGCTTACTTGATAATTACCCAGATCAAGCACCGCATTGCCAGCATTAACAATGGCCTCAGTTTTAGCCGTAAGGATATCGGCATGGTGAGTTATGACGCTTGCAGAGCGCCTTAAGTCATTAGCCCAGAAATATCTAGCCCTCTCTAAAGTCATTGTTCGAACTTCTTTCTTAGAGGTCGCTGGCCCAAACCAGCTTGGATTGAGAGTGATCACCACTTCTGCCTGAGCAGTTTTTTCTTCAGCAGCAATGGCAGCTTCAGACTGAACATATTCAGTTTTATCCGGCGTAACTTGTGATATTTCCAAATATAATTGTTCCGCTTGCAGCAATTTATTTAATCTAGTCTGTTCGGGCAAATTTACACTCACTGTCGCCGCCTGAATTTCTGAAGCTATCGCCCCAATCTTTTTCTCAATTGATTCGGCGACTTTGATTTCTATTCCAGAAAAATAATTGTCGTTTTGCCAATCCCATCGACTCCAGACAACAACATCCTTCTTGTAATAGCTGTACAAACTTCCTGGAAACTTTCTGTCATCAGCTAAAGATCCCCGCGCGGCTTCCTCTTTACTCGCAAGTGGCCTGGGTTTTATTCCGGCTTCATAAAAATCTTTTTCAATCGCGCTTAATCTTGCCGCCCAGATTGCATCGCTTTCTGCAGTTTTGTCACCTTCCGCATAAAGAATTATTGCAAGCCGCCGGTCTGCATTGTCATCTTTTGAGTAGGCAGGAATTTTCTGCGAGCATTTAGGAAGTTGCTGATAATTAAAATGACCATTTTTAATTAAAATTTCAGCGGCCTTATTTAAATCTTCAGGCTCAACAGATATGAAGACTTTAAACTTATTTTGATTTTCTTCGTATTTCTTTTCCCAAAACCAATACCTATCATGAGTAATATCATTATCCTGATCACCAAGACCTTGTTTATAAATGGCAAACAAAGCATCATTCTTCTCTTGTAAAGCGGCGGATGAATCTTTTACAGCTGCGTTTCTGTCGTCAACACTGGCAAAACTTCTACTGTAATTAGGTAAAGGGAGGGCCGGCTCTCTATTTTGCATCAAAGCAGAGGTAGCTTCTCTTAAATGAGACCCCATTGAATATTTTTCTTTATGAAGCCCAAGTTGTTTTTCGTTAAATTCTTTAAATGCGTCAACATTACCAGCGACATTGACACCACTCTTCACCGAAAAGCTACTCATACCCCAATTTGGTTTAGTTTCTTCGGTTACAATTTTTTGCCCCTCCGTCAAAAGACCTAAAGGATCAACCCTCCTCTTTTTGTAATGTGGGTTTAAGATTACTTTTTCAATTGTATTTGTAGTATCGCCGTCATCATCGGATGTTTGCGAAATTTTATAAACCGCATAAATTTCTTCAGGGTCGATAGCTTCAAAATCTATTTCTTGATATTCCGAAGCCAGTTTCTGCATGTTAGTTGCAAGCTTACCTTTTTTGGGTCTGATATCGTAAATCCAACCTTCATTTCCCGCATATTTTGCCGCAACTGCAAAATTAAATGTAGTAGCCGCAGCGTAGGAAGCTCGATTCTTCAGACCTCCTGGCCCAGGCACTCGTCTTTGTTGTATTTTATAAGAGCTCAATTGTTGCGAAACTCCATCGGAAGTAGACATTCCCACATGTATGTCTTCAAACTCCTCTGTAATTAATTCTTCCGTTAAGCCGCTTCTTTGATCAAGTCCGCGGAATAATATTTCGCTACCATCCATTTCCACAGTT
>CAMBES010000035.1 GCA_945865855.1 Rhizobium sp. Q54
ACTTAAGTCGGTCTAACGAAGTCTCGAATTCGTTAACAGGACTCGATATGTCTCTCAACCGGAGTAAATTTGACAACGGTTCTTACTGCAATTCTGTGCTGCATTTATTCAAAGTGCGTGACGCTCTGGTGATTGGATTTGTGAGATAAAAATCAAAATTTTTTGCTGCAATTTTTTCGTTGGAAAAATCGCCATTTGCTTCCAAAGATTTAATCCAAGTTGTTTTTAGGAATTCTGCGAAATCTGGTTTAGCGCCGAGATCGAAGCCAAATTCTTGCGCTAATTCAGTAAAAATTTTCCAATCTTCTTTTGCTTCACCTGGTGCAAAAACAGCGCGGACAGTGGTTTGAGCGCGACCCTCAAGATTAATGTAAGTCGCATATTTTTCGCTGTAAGCCGCTGTTGGTAGAATTACGCTGGCTACGTGCGCACCGCGATCGCCGTGAGTTCCGAGGTAAATTACGAAAGAATCTTTTAATTTTTCGAAATCGATTTCGTCATCAACGGCATGAAGAATTACGATTTTAATTTCTTTGCTCGCGCATTTTTTCAAAATTTCTTCGACATTAGAAGAGCCAACGAAACCAGTAGACAAGCCATTTAGCAGGCCGGTTGATTTAGAAAGAAAATTAAATCCGTTCCAATCTTCGCGAATCATTCCAGATTTTTCGGCGATTTTTTTCGCGAGATTTAAAATTTCTGCACCGTCAGGGCGAGTGATTACGTCGTGACCCAAAATTAACATTGGGTTTTTGTAAGCAGACAAATCGATGCTTTCTAACGCAGAAAGATCGTCGCCTAAATTTTCGTAAGCGTAGGTAAGATCAGCATCTACACCAACTGAGAAAACTTTTAATTTCTTGCTCAAGAATCTTTTACGTAGACGCGCATTCAAGATTGGCGCGTCTTTACGAGGATTAACACCGATTAGCAAACAAGCGTCAGACTCGTCAATTCCAGAAATCTTTGTGTTGAATAGATAAGAGGCTGAGTCTGTGGCGCTAAATTTTTCTCCGCTTAAGCGGCAATCAAAATTTTTAATTCTGAGTTTTTCGCAGAATTTTCTTAGAGCATAATTTTCTTCAGCGGAGGAAAGTTTTCCGCTGAGAACAGCTATTTCGCTAGGGCTAACAGCTTTAACTTTTTCAACGATTGCCTTGTAAGATTGTTCAAAACTTGCTGATTGCAACTTTTCTGCGCCCTTAATGTAAGGTTTGTCTAGGCGCTGATATTTCAGGCCGTCGTAGCAAAAACGTGTTTTGTCAGAAATCCATTCTTCGTTAATTTCTTCATTCAGGCGCGGAAGAATTCTCAGCACTTCGATGCCGCGCGAGTCAATACGGATGTTGCTTCCAACCGCATCCATTACGTCGATTGTTTCAGTTTTATTTAATTCCCAGCTACGCGCTTTGAAAGCGTAAGGCTTAGAGGTGAGAGCGCCAACCGGGCAAAGATCGATGATATTTCCAGAGAGTTCCGATCTAATATTTTGATCAAGGTAAGTGGTTATTTCCATTCCTTCGCCGCGATTAATTGCGCCAAGTTCGGTAGTTCCCGCAACATCTTCAATGAAGCGAATGCATCGTGTACATTGAATGCAGCGAGTCATTTGAGTCTTCACGAGCGGCCCCATGTTTTTGTCTTGGACAGCTCTTTTTTGCTCGTGGTAATGACTCTTGCCATTGCCGTATTGGTAGGCCTGATCCTGTAAATCACACTCACCACCTTGATCACAAATCGGGCAATCAAGCGGGTGATTGGCGAGTAAAAATTCCATCACTCCTTCACGCGCCTTTTTAACCATTGGCGTATCAGTGTGAATTTTCATTCCTTCGGTAGCCGCCATAGCACAAGATGCGACCGGCTTTGGTGGCATTCCTTCAACTTCTACTAAACACATGCGACAGTTGCCAGCGATTGCCAGGCGCTCATGGTAACAAAAGCGCGGCACTTCGACATTAGCTATTTCGCAGGCTTGGATAATGGTTAATCCATCAGCAATTGTTACGGATCTACCGTTAATTGTTACTGTAGGCATGAGTTAGTTTTTAGTAGATCTAGAAAGGAATTTCGTCGTCATTTTCTTCGACAGAAATATCGGAATTGTTGTTACGAGATTTGTTGTTTGAATAATCAGAAGATGAAGACGATTGGCCAGAGCTACGTTCGCGAGAATCGAGAATTTGCAGGCTCGAGTTAAAATTTTGCAAAACGATTTCAGTAGTAAATTTTTCTACACCTTGAGCGTCAGTCCATTTTCTGGTTTGTACTGACCCTTCGACGTAAAGTTTAGTACCTTTTTTGACGTAATTTTTGACAATATTTACAAGGCCTTGAGAAAAGATGACTAAACGGTGCCATTCAGTTTTTTCTTTCTTTTCGCCAGTGCTTTTGTCTTTCCAGCTTTCGGAAGTGGCGAGAGAAAAATTAGCGATTTCACGCCCGTCTGAGAGAGTGCGGATTTCTGGATCTTGGCCAACATTACCAACCAGAATTACTTTATTAATAGACACTTGGGACTCCTTTAATTGATGGGTTAATCTAGGTCGCGCGTAAGCTAAAAAGTAAAAAATTAAACGCTACTTGAAAAGTAGTAAGGCCTAAACAGAGTTCGCTTCCTTTTTTCGCCGCAACATAATTTGAATTCTTATGAAAAAGACTTTCTTAACTTTTCTAACTTTAATTTTTGCTTTTATGAATCACGCATCTGCACAAAAAAACAAACAACAAATTCAGGATCTCGAAAATATCCTCTACATCGATTTAAAATATGGTCGCGTGGTTATTGAAATGATGCCAAAAACCGCACCACAACATGTTGAAAGAATTAAAGTTTTGGCGCGGAAAAAATTTTATGATGGAATTGTTTTTCACCGTGTGATTGATGGATTCATGGCGCAAACTGGTGATCCTACAGGAACTGGAATGGGCGGTTCAAAAATGCCAAATCTTAAAGCAGAATTTTCTGACGAGCCGCATGTGCGTGGTGCGCTTTCAATGGCAAGATCTGGTCAACCAGACAGTGCTAACAGCCAATTTTTTATCGTAACTCACGATTCAAGATTTCTTGACGGACAATACACAGTTTGGGGGCGCGTGATCAAAGGAATGGAATTTGTCGATAAAATTAAAAAAGGTGCCGGACAAAGTGGCAGCGTTTCTGATCCCGATATTATGGTCAAAGTAAGTGTCGCCGCAGACGTCGAGAAGAAGTAAAAGATTAAAGCTCTAACATCGCCGGCAAAATTGCGCAAAAAATTGCTTTTGTGCTTAGCCATATTTGCCCGTTCAAATATTTGTCGGCGATGTTGCTTGTGCCATTTTTACCTACATCCAACGACAAAAAATAAAAAAAGTTGCAGATAGCGTAATGAATTGCCTAATCGAAAAAGCGATTTCCAAAATAAATTCTCTTAAAACAATCAAATTTTCTGGATCATCTCCTGCTTTAGGATGGCGCTAAAAAATTTCCACTCACCGCGCAATCAAAGCGTAGAGGATAATCTGGGTTGTAATGAATATTTAAATTTAGCCAAAACCCCAATGACTTACGACTATAACAATATCTTCGCTAAAATTATTCGCGGCGAAATTCCTTCTAAAAAGATTTATGAAGACGAGGATATTTTAGCCTTTCACGATATTTCTAAGGCAGCACCTACTCACGCGCTTGTGATTCCAAAAGGCGCATTCAAAGATTTTCCTGATTTTGTTGCTAATGAAACTCCTGAAAAAATTTCTAACTTTTTTAAAAAGGTTTCTGAAATTGCTACCCTGCTTGAAGCGGATAAATCAGGCTTTCGCTTGATTTCAAATATTGGCTCCGACGCGCATCAAACAGTTCCCCATTTTCATGTTCACATTCTTGCGGGCAAAAAAATGGGCCCACTAATTTCTTCCGACAATCAACTGAGGTAAAAAATGGCTAAAATGAAAGAAGCGACGCTAATTATTCACGCTGGACGTAATCCCAAGGAGCAGGGCTGCATGGTGAATCCGCCCATTTATCAAAGCTCAACAATTGCTTTTCCAACTCTTGAAGCATTGATTCACGCTGAGCGCGGCTACGCTAATAATGATTTTGTTAAGCCCTACGAACTCAAGTACGGACGTTACGGAACACAAACAAATTTTGCGCTCGAGAAGGCGATAGCTGAACTTGATCGTGGTTATAATTCATTCGTTACTTCTTCGGGTGCAGCTGCGGTAAATACCGCTCTTATGGCCTTTCTAAAAACGGGAGATCATTTGCTTTTGGTCGATAGCGTTTACTCGCCAACTCGCGGTTTCGCCAGTAAGTTTCTTAAAAAACTCGGTATTGAAACTACCTACTACGATCCATTGATAAGTGCGGCTGGTCTCGAAAAATTAATTCAAAAAAATACCAAAGTAATTTTTTTCGAAAGCCCAGGATCTCTCAGTTACGAAGTACAAGATATTGATGCACTTTGTAAAATTGCCAAGAAGCATAAAATCACGACGATCATAGACAATTCGTGGGCTAGCGGCATTTGCTTTAAACCTCTTGAACATGGAGTTGATGTTGTCGTAACGGCAGTGACTAAATATATTAACGGCCATTCCGACGTGATGATGGGGGCGATCACTGTGCAGAAAAAAGATTTTCTCGCCATGTACGACGCCTTTAGATATATGGCGGTAAACGCTGCTCCATTTTCTTCTTACATGGCGCAGCGCGGTTTACGCACAGCGAAAATCAGAATGGAACATTGCGCTAAAACAGCGCTAGATCTGGCTTCTTGGCTCGAAAAACGTCCGGAAGTTTTAAAGGTTTTGTACCCAGCTTTGCCTTCTGATTCAAATCACAAAATGTGGAAAAAATATTTCAGCGGCGCGGCTGGCTTGTTCACGGTTGTTTTAAAGAAAAAATATCCAACCGAACAGCTTGCAAAAATGCTTGATAAACTTCACCTCTACACAATGGGATATTCTTGGGGTGGTTACGAATCATTGATTATACCAGTGGATGCAACCTCAGTTCGTACTGCAACTAAATGGCCTTATTCAGATAAAACTTGTTTAAGAATTAACGTCGGTTTGGAAGACTTGGTTGATTTGAAAGCTGATTTGGAAGAGGGTTTTAAGAGACTGAAGCAGAAGTAGTGTCCCTCAACTCAAGGCGGCAGTAACTGATTCAAATATGCCGCACTCTTTGGAGACCTTATTCATAATTCATTTTCCGAAGAAAATCTTGAGCGCGACACGCATTATCACAAAAAATTTGTAGTGCTTCTTCGGTGTAGGATATTGGCGGCAGATCATTCGAAGTTTCGGCACTTGAAGAATTACTCCAAGAAAGGTGGTCAGAAAATAAAATTGGCTTAAAGCGCTTGAGAATTTTTTTAATATTTTTGAGGTGGGTTTTGTTAATGCCAGAATCTGATCTGAGCGAAAGGCCAACGCAGTGAAAACTAAGTGGATAAAGAGCGGAAATTTTTTTTAAAAACTCGACCTCAGGCTTTTTTGAAGAACTTACTGATGATCTGGGTGTCTAATACTTAGGCCAAACATTGGGCAAAAAAATAGGTCTCGTTGTTAAACAAGACCTATTTAAAACTTTTAATTACTCAGCTTTTTTAGTAACAGCTTTAGCTTTTTCTGTTTTTGCTCCTTTGGTTTTTACTGCTTTTGCTTCTTTAGTTTTTTCTTCCTTTGTTTTTGAAGAGGATTTCATTTTTTCTTCTTTAACGCTAGGTTCTTTTTCAACACATTCGACTTTATGAATCATTTTGCATGAAGCCAAGCCTGAAGAGAGAACTAGGCCAGCGATTGCTAGTGTAGCTGATTTTAGAAATTTAGATTTGTTAGACATTTGTTTGATTATTTTAAGTTTGATGAATTTGCTTGTGACGAGATCTTTCGCAAACATCGTTTTGAAAAAAGTTTTTTGCAAAGAAAAGATCTAAATTTCTAAATTTGACTTTTTAGCTTCCAAACTTATCCAGCGCGCCCTCTCAGCTAATTCAATTGCCAATGATTTCTAAGCATAATTCCATTAAAAATTTTTCCAAAAAAGAACTGCTCGGATTTTACCGTGAAATGCTTCTTATTCGTCGCTTCGAAGAGAAGGCCGGACAACTCTACGGAATGGGTTTAATCGCCGGTTTCTGTCACCTCTACATCGGCCAAGAGGCCATTGCTAGTGGGATGAGCCACACAATGAAAGACGGTGACAAAGTAATCACAACTTATCGCGACCACGGCCACATGATTTCTGTTGGCTCTGATCCGAAAAAAATAATGGCAGAACTTCTCGGCAGACGCGACGGTTCTTCAAAAGGCAAAGGTGGTTCAATGCATCTTTTTGATTTTGAAAAACATTTTTACGGCGGGCATGGAATCGTCGGTGCATCAGTGCCAATCGGCGCGGGGCTTGCTTTCGCCGATAAATATCTTGATAAGAAAAATGTAACTTACTGTTACTTCGGTGACGGCGCGGCGCATCAAGGACAAGTCTACGAAGCCTTTAACATGGCCAAGTTGTGGGATCTTCCAGTAATTTTTATTATTGAAAATAATCATTACGCAATGGGAACCTCGCAAGCGCGCGCATCTTCTACCAACGAGCTTCACAGAAGAGGTGAGGGCTTCAATATTCCGGGCGTAAAAATTGACGGGATGGATATTTTTGCCGTGATTTCTGAAGGACAAAAAGTTGTCGATTTCGTGCGCTCGGGCAAGGGTCCAATGATTATTGAAATGGATACTTATCGCTATCGCGGCCACTCAATGTCTGATCCGGCGACTTATCGCAGTAAAGAGGAAGTGAATTGTAAAAAAGAAAGCGACCCAATCGAATCTTTGCGCGAGGCGATTCTAACTAATAAAATCGCGGCTGAAAGTGACATTCAAAAAATAGACGACGCTATTAAGAGCGAAGTTAACGAGATTGTTGAGTTTGCCAAAAACTCTCCAGAGCCAGACGAATCAGAGCTCTTAACTGAAATTTACAATTAATATGCTTAGAAAAATTACAGTCCGCGAAGCTCTACGTGAAGCGATGGCGGAAGAAATGCGCAGTGATAATAAAATTTTTGTAATGGGCGAAGAAGTCGCGGAATATAACGGCGCCTACAAGGTTACTCAAGGTTTGCTCGCTGAGTTTGGCGCGAAAAGAGTGATTGATACTCCGATTACTGAGCACGGTTTTGCTGGCCTGGCTGTAGGTGCGGCATTTGCTGGCCTTCGACCTGTGGTTGAATTTATGACCTTCAATTTTGCAATGCAGGCGATTGATCAAATCATTAATTCTGCAGCAAAAACCTGCTACATGTCTGGTGGGCAAGTGCGTTGCCCAATCGTTTTTCGTGGACCAAATGGCGCGGCCTCAAGGGTTGGTGCGCAGCACTCTCAATGTTACGCAGCTTGGTACGGTTCGGTGCCCGGATTAAAAGTGGTTTCGCCTTACAGTGCCGCTGATTGCAAAGGTTTGCTCAAATCTGCGATTCGCGATCCAAATCCTGTAGTTTTTCTCGAAAATGAACTCACCTACGGCCTCTCTTTTGAAGAGGAGTATGATGAAGATCACATCGTTGAAATCGGCAAAGCAAAAGTTCTTCGTGAAGGAAAAGATGTGACAATTATTGGTTTTTCTTTGGTGGTTAAGTATGCACTTGAAGCTGCAGAACAACTGGCCTTAGAAGGAATAGAAGCAGAAGTAATTGATTTACGCACAATACGCCCAATCGATCGCGCAACAATAATTGAATCAGTGAAAAAAACTTCACGTTGCGTGACTGTTGAAGAGGGATTTCCATTTGCTTCAATCGGTTCTGAAATTGCCTCAATTCTAATGGAAGAAGCTTTCGATTATCTTGATGCTCCAGTAAAAAAACTTGCCTCAGTGGACGGCCCTCTGCCTTACGCTGCAAACCTTGAAAGACTCGCTCTGCCAAAAACTGCAGACATTATTGCTGCAGTTAAAGAAGTTTGTTTTAGGGGTTAATGAAGGCCAATTTTCTTTACGATTTTGTTAAGAAAAATAACATCTCAAAACCCATCTTCATCGCCTATTTTACTGCATTAGTAATCATTTCTTATTTTTTTATCTTTACTATTTTTGGCGAGAAAGGATTGGTCAAATTTTTTGCGCTTAGGGGGCAAATCGAAAATAAAGAAATCACCAAGCAAGAGCTTTCATCTAAGATGCAGGCAAAAAAAAATTTAGTTGATGGAATGAGCCCAGACTCTCTAGATCTTGACCTTGTCGATGAACAATCGCGCAAAGTTCTTGGTTACGTCGGCAAGAATGAAGTGGTAATTTATCCCAATCAAAATGAGGGCGAATAATGAATCTAGCTAACGAGCTTTACCGAAAATCTTTGCATTTTTTGCTAATTTTAATTCCGATTTTTTTCTGCAATTTTGGCAAGTGGAAAACTTTAGCAATCATCGCTCCAATCACTGCTTTAGTGGTTTCTCTTGATTACTTACGCAAGAATAATCCACGGATACAAACCATTTTTTTGCGCTTATTTAAAACCATTCTGCGTCCGCACGAAATTGATGGAAGTAAACTTTGCGGTGCAAGTTTAGTTTTTCTTGCTGCCTGCATCAACTTTCTCGTTTTCAAAAAAGAAATCGCAGTTACGTCTTTTTCAATCCTGATAATTTCTGATGGCTTGTCAGCCATTGTTGGAAAGTCTATTTCAAGTCAGCCATTTTTTGAGAAAACTCGTGCCGGAGCTTTGGCATTTTTTATCAGCGCTTTGATGGTTCTGGCTGTCTGTGGCTCTGCTTTTCATGTTCATCTCTGGTTTTATTCTTTTGGAGTTTTTTCTATTTTTTGTGTAACGATGATTGAAGCGCGCCCAAGTCTGCTCGATATTGACGACAATTTTTCTATTCCGATGGCGTTCTCTTTTTTGATGACCGGATTTGGTTTTATGTGGGGCTAAATGCACTTCCCAAAAGATTTTCCTGAAAAATTACGCTCGGCAATTCTTATCTCCGAAGTTGTTGGTAAGCGTGTGAAACTAAAGCAGCGCGGCCAAGAATATTCGGGTCTTTGTCCTTTTCACAGTGAAAAAAGTCCGTCTTTTACCGCTAACGATCAGAAAGGTTTTTACCATTGTTTTGGATGTGCGGCGCATGGCGATATAATTGGCTTTACCATGAATAGTGAAGGTCTCGAATTTCGTGACGCGGTGGTGAAATTAGCGGATGATTTTGGCATTGAAATTCCTCAAATGAAGTTCGATGAAAGTAAAGAAAATCAGCTCGATCGCGACTACTTAATTCTCGAAAAAGCTGCGCAATTTTTTGAAAAAAATTTACACGGAAATGCTGGCTCAGAAGCGCGTAGCTACTTAAATAAACGCGGTCTCAATTCAGCTTCTGCAAAAAAATTCCGCCTTGGTTTTTCGTTAAATTCTTACGAAGCACTAACGAATTTTTTAATCGCAAATAACTTCTCACAGCTCGAGATTTCTAGGACGGGAATCATTGGCAAAAATGATCGTGGTAAATTTTACGACAAATTTCGTAACCGAATAATTTTCCCAATTACCGACAAAAAAAATCGCGTGATTGCTTTTGGTGGGCGCGTTCTTGGGCCAGAAATGCCCAAATATTTAAACTCATCTGAAACAGAAATTTTTAAGAAAAATCAAACTCTCTACAATTTTGCGATGGCGCGCAAAGCTATATTTTCTAAGGGATCGGCCGTGGTAGTTGAGGGGTACATGGATGCAATTGCTTTGGCCAATAGTGGAATTGAAAATGTTGTTGCTGGCCTTGGTACCGCACTTGGCGCCGAACATTTAAAAGAGCTTTTTTACGCCACAGATAAAATCGTAATTTGTTTAGATGGAGATTCAGCCGGAGTTCGTGCAGCTAAACGTGTCACCGAGATTGCTTTGCCTTTAATTAATGCGAGGAAAAATATCTTTTTTGCTTTGCTGCCAGGAAAAATGGATCCCGACGATTTCGTTAAAAATTTTGGCGCCAAGGAATTGGAGAAGATTTTTAATGCAGCGCCTCCGCTTTCAGAGAGCCTGTTTGAGTTTGCTCTAACTGAGCTTGCGATCGATCGCAGCAAAAAAATTTCTGCTGAAAATAAGGCTAAGCTCGAAGCTAATTTAACGGCTAAAATTGCGACAATTCAGGATCAGGCGTCTAAAAAATATTTTTCTCTATTTGTTAAGGATTCGCTATTTTTAATTGGTCGTGGGCAAAAAAAATCTCCAGAAATTTTTAGCAAAATTACTTTGTTGCCACCAAGAAATTTGGCTGATGATTTATCTAAAAATATTATTGCCTTCATTGTAAAATTCCCAGAATTGGCGCAGTTTCGTGACGATATTTTTGACATTAAGGAGCTGTTCTTAAGTAGTGAAAAACTGACTTATTTGAAAGAGCTACTGATTGAAAATGAAGGACATGATTTGGCCGAGTTCACAGGCGAAATGCTTGAAATAGAAAATATTGTTGCAAGCCTTGAGGGCATTGATCTAGAGTCAGTTTCAATCAGGTTTCGTCTTCTGCTTTTGAAGGATTTATTACTTCAGGTAGAGGAGCAATGCAGAGAGTCTCTCGGCAAAATTAATGAAGCTGAGACTCACAAGACCGCAATTACAGATCAAAAAATCAAAGAAATTTTCGATTACAAAAACTCACTCCAGGCCATGATTTTGGCCGCGGAGAAGGAATTAATTTAGGAGCAAAATGGCAGTGAAAAAAGTCGTGAAAAAGGCAGTGGCAAAAAAAGTCACAAAAAAATTACCGGTAAAAAAATCTTTGAAAAAGATAGTGCAAAAAGTTGCGCCGAAAAAATCTAAGCCAATAGCAAAGGTTGCTCAAAAAAAAGTCGTTAAAAAGCCTGAGCCAAAAAAATCAGCCATAAAAAAAGTTGCACCGAAACAGCCTGTTAAAAAAGTTTCACCAAAAAAAGTGGCGAAAAAAGTCTTGCCAGTAAAAAAAGTTGTCAAAAAACCTGAGCCAAAAAAGCCTCTTCCTAAAAAAGAAGTTAAGAAGGTGACAAAGCCGGTAAAACCAGAGCCTAAGCTGAAGAAAGAGAAAAAAGTTAAGCCGCCAAAAGCGCCAAAAGCTCCAAGAAAAGCAAAAGTTAAAGTTCCAGTTAATGACAGAACCATCTTTCTTGCAGAGAGATTTCAGTTGATTCAAGACGTGCGTTTAGCGATTCAAAAACATGACGAAGAAGGTAAAAAATTCTCCGACAAACTTGCTGAAAAATTAAAAAAACTTTTAGCGCTTGGAAAAACTCAAGGCTTTGTAACTCACGATCAAATCAACGATCATATCGATCCAGACACCAATGCGAGTAAGCTCGATCGCATCTTAGACATTCTCTCTGAATTCAAAATTCAAGTTGTCGAAAGAGAAGAGGATGTTGAAAGATTAATGGAAGAAAGTGCTGCCGCTAAGGATGATGAAAAAAGTCAGAAGCGTTCGGAAGACTCGGTAAAAACTTATTTGCGCTCGATGAGCACGGTAAAATTACTGACCCGTGAAGATGAAGTGGCGATCGCGATGCGTATCGAAGAAGGTCGCAATAAAACGATCAGATTCATTTACCAAGGCCCACTAATCATGCGTCACTTCATCGAGTGGTATAATGGCTTGTCGAACGGAACTATTTTGCTTCGCGACATCATTCGCATTGATGAAACTTACAATGCCGAACTTGAAGAAATTATCAAAAAT
>CAMBES010000036.1 GCA_945865855.1 Rhizobium sp. Q54
AAAGAACAGGTGGTTTTTAATCCACAGTTGCAACTCAACGAAACGCAGCAGAAAAATTTTTTTGATCTTGTCACTCGCCGCGCGAAACACGAACCGGTCTCGCATCTAATAGGCAAAAGAGAATTTTTTGGTGAAGATTTTTTGGTAACCAAAGATGTTTTAGATCCTCGTCCAGATTCAGAAACGCTGATTGAGTCAGTGTTAAAAAAATTTCCAAATCTCGCGCAAGATTTAAAAATTTTAGAGCTCGGAGTTGGCTCGGGATGCTTGATCGTCACTCTTCTCAAAGCCTACGCAAACGCGACCGGAATCGCAGTCGACATTTCAAAAAAAGCACTCGAAGTTGCCAAGAAAAACAGCGAAAAACACCAGGTCTATCCACGCTTAAAACTTCTCGAATCGGATTTATTTTCCGCAGTAAGTCACGCAGAAAAATTCGACCTAATCATTTCAAATCCGCCTTACATTCCCGCTGCAGAAATTGAAAAGCTTGAGCCAGAAGTCAGAATCCACGAGCCTCGCGCCGCTCTCGACGGCGGCGCAGACGGTCTAGATTTTTACCGCCGCATTGCCGCGGAAGCAAAAAATTTTCTGAGCGAATTTGGAAAAATTTTTCTTGAAATCGGATTTGGGCAAAAAGAAGAAGTTGTAAGAATCTTCACTCAGCAAGAATTCACTCTAACCAGATTAAGCCTCGACTTACCTGGCGTGGAGAGAGTTTTAGAATTCAGTTCAGCTGCGCAGTAAAAATATTTTTCTCCAGAAGTAACTCCGGCGATAAGCATCACTTCATCTCTGCATAAGTTTGCTCTTCGCAATGACGCGGTTGGTTTTGTGGCGATGGTTTTAAAGATATAAGCCGCGAGGGCTTATATCTAGGTAAGATCAAAGCCTTTTGACTCTAAGGCCGATAGAAATTGCTTTATTCAAATCCCAACGTGTTTTATCTCAAAACACATGAATTCAAACTTTCGCCGGGCTCCCTTGAACTAAAGAAAAGTAATCAAAACTTACATGCCTCTCACCCTCGAACAGCGTCGCGCAAATCACAAAAAAGTTTCTGAAAAACTTGCTGAAATGAGCGACGAAGAAGTCGTCAAAATGCTGCAAGATTCTCCACGAGTTCACGCCGGAATTGGTGGAACGGCGGTGAAGTTAGAAATCGAAGAAGTGCCAATTTTTGCCAAGTGCATCTCGCTCACCGATTTTGAAATGGAACATTCCGGCTCAACAAAAAACATTTTTGACCTACCGACTTACTACCAATACGGAATTGGCTCTGCAGGATTTGGCGCCAATCGCGAAGTAGTTGCACATCAAATGACAAGTGACTGGGTTTTGAGCGGCGAATGTCCAAATTTTCCACTACTCTACGGACAGCGAATCGTCGCAAAAACAAAGGCCCCAGAACTTAACGAAGAACAAAAAGATCTTCTCGACGCTGGCCAAGAATATTGGGGCAAATCGCAAGCTGTGCGCAATCGCCTCGAGGCAATCGAAAATTCTTCGCACAGTGTTGTCGTTTTTCTCGAGAGCATTCCGCAGAATCTTAGTCACTATTTATTCTCGGAAGAAGTTGCAGGAAGACACGCAAAAAGGCGTAATGTCGAAATGGTAGAAAGAGAGATCAGGTCAACTACCGCCTTCATGGAAAGCAAAGGAATGATTCACTTCGACGGGCACAATAAAAATATTTTAACCGACGGCGAGCAAATTTATTTCTCAGATTTTGGCCTCGCGACTTCGCTTGATTTTGAACTCTCCGACGAAGAGCGAGAATTTTTTGAAAAAAATCGCGGCTACGATTTAGCGCTTGGTCTCGACGCAATCTCGCGTGAGTCTAGAGCGCAGACTCCTGAGGTGCTCGCACTTGCTAAGCGCCACAAGCTAATAAGCGAATACATGCAGCAATTCCAAAAAACATTGCGCAAAGACCCAACTAAACTCACCGAATTTCCGGCGGAAGAAATGCGCGAATTATGTAAAATGAAAATCGCACTGATTACTCCTGGAGTTAGAGGGGACCTAGCTGGATCAAAAATCGAACAAGATGCAGAAAAACTAAAATCACTAGGATTTCGTACAGAATTTTTACCCGACAGCGTCAGTAATTTTTACCCATTTGTCGGCGCAGAAATCGCCAACACGGCCGAGCAGCGCGCACGACAAATCATTAACTTTGCGCAAGATTCAAAACTGGTCGCGATGTGGGCGGTGCATGGCGGCGAATCTTGTCCGGAGGTTGCAAAACTTTTGGTCGAATATGGCAAAAATCCGCAAAAATATTTAAAAGAACATCAGCTTGATTGTATAAGTGGCGAGACTCTTGAATACGCCGCCGGCGCAGAAAATGGTTTTCCAAAAGATCGCGCGCTGCCAACGATTGTTGGGATGAGCGACGTCTCAAATATTCAACTGGCTCTCGCCCAATTCGGTTTTCCTTCGCACTACGGACACACGACTTTGCAGGATGTAAACCTGTTACGACAAGCTGCGGAATCTCTTCAAAGCGGCGGAATAAGTGAGTTCGATCAAATCACGCAAGTCGCACGACACGACTCTCCCGAACAAATTCGCGGCACAGTTTACGCCACGGTTAGCGGCGGTTTGGAATCTTCGCTCTACACCGATTGGCAACCAAAATTTCCGCCAAATACAGTTTTAATGATTGAAGGAGTAAGTGGTTACGATGCGATTACAAGCGCGCTTGGCGAAGCCAAACAGGCCGGAGCACTTACAAATGTTTCGGCGATTCTTGTAGGAAATCCCGTGCATGCTGGGAAAGAAATTAGCCCAGAAAGCGCCGAAAGATTTAATCAATTTGCAGAGGATTATGACATTCCAATTTTCTCCGTCGGCGGAAATCAATTCGGACATCTGCGAGAAAAAGAGCCAACACCAATCGCGAATTTTGGTACAATCACAATCGATGTAGCGCAAGGTACGGCAAGAATTGAGCAAGCTTTTGTGCAAGAAAATATCAAGAAATTTCGCGCAGAAAAAACGGTGGCACAAAAAATTTCGGTGGTGGCTCCTGACTTACAAATCGATCCTCCGGCATTGCGACTAACTGGGATTAATCACTCGATTCCTGACGAGCTTACTGACGTGATTGGCTGCGAATGGCACAATCTTCCGCGGCATTTGGATCTCGAAGGAAAAACTTTGCTCGTTGATTACGACAACTGGGTAGCGCTTGGAAGGCAGATGACTGACTTCGCAAATCGCGGGGCGCTGGATAAGTTGAAAGCGATCGTCTTTTCAATCGATAATTATTACCCAGGATTGAAATCGCGATTTGATTCAGCGAGCAGCGACGAAGAAAAAGTTGCCGTTGGTCTGTCTTTTGCAACGCATCAAGATTTTAAATTTACTCACGAAGGAGGGGATCGTTACCGATGTGGCAACTGTCCAAAGCAGTTGGCTGACGTTTTTTTTACGTCGCGATTAAAAGATTTAGAGCTGAAGGCGGAAGATATTTTAGAGGATGCACATGGAATTACTCTGCCAATTCCGGCAGAGAAAAATGCCGAAATAATCGCACTCATTTCCGACGCGAAAGGGATAGGTCGAGTTAAACAATCTGCGGGACGCGCGGAATATTTTGCTAAACAACATCCAGAAATTCTTGTCTTCCTAAACGACAGAGCTGAGCTGCCCGAAGCAATGCGCGGGGAATTATTTTCGGCAGAAAGATTGGAGGTGCGAAATGAAAGAATTCCACCGAGTAACTCGCCACAATCAAGATCTGGGTCATTTGTGGACGCAGCAAAAGTAGAGAAAGAAAAAAGTTCTCAGGAGCAAAATGAGCATTAGTTTTACTCTCGTCCCCTGACGTCGTCATTGCGAGCGCAGCGCGGCAATCCATTCATTAACGCTCTGGATTGCCGCATTGCTTTCCCTCCTCGCAATAACGAATAAAATACAAATTTTAAATAAATGTTCGTCGCCAAAACCATTGAAGAAGTAAGAGAATTTTTACGTAGCAAAACCGAATTCGGCAAAACAGTTTCTTTTGTGCCAACAATGGGGGCGTTGCACGAGGGGCACTTGGCATTGGTGAAGAAGGCCAAAGAGCTTGGCGAGATTTCGGTTGTTAGTATTTTTGTGAATAAGACACAATTCAACGATCCGATCGATTACGAAAAATATCCAAAAACTCTTGAACAAGATTTAGAAAAATTGCGCGCACTTGATCCATCTTGTGTTTTTGTACCGGAACATTCGGAAATTTTTTCGCAAGATTTTGTCTGTAAAATTAGCCTAAATTCTCTAGGCGATTCACTGTGTGGAGCCACGCGCCCTGGACATTTTGATGGGGTCGCTTTAATCGTTACCAAACTCTTCAACATCATTAAACCAGACATCGCAATTTTTGGCGAGAAAGATTTTCAGCAGGTTTTGGTGATTAAAAAATTGGTGAGGGATTTGAATTTTAACGTAAAGATTTTCACACAACCAACTCTGCGCGAAGAAAGTGGATTGGCGATGTCTTCACGCAATCAAAGATTGTCTGAGGCATCTAAAATCAAGGCTGCGAACATATTTAGAATTTTGTCGGAGATCAAAATTGATCCGACAATTCTTGCAGCAAAAAAATCTGAATTACTTGCGATTGGTTTTGAAAAAATTGATTACTTTGAAATTCGTGACGAAAAAAATCTTAGTCTAATCAGTGATTTTAGCGGCAAAATTCCCGCACGTATTTTTATTGCTGCTTACTTGGATGGCGTCAGATTGATTGACAATTTGATGCTTTAAACTCAAGAAATACGCATCTCCAACTAATTCGCTAAAACATGTATTACATCATCCTAAGTGAAATCGGAATGGCCGTCATGATGATTTTGGTCTATCTGCGCTACTCGCATTTTCGTCTTTACTCAACTAATGAAATTAAAGCGTTGCGTAAAAAATCTGACGAGCAATCTGAGGCTCTGCGCACTGCTGACGCAAGGCTTGTCGAAGAAACAAGAACAGACAGCCAAAAGATCCAGAATCTTTTACTTGAGATCGATGAGCTGCGTAAAGACAAGGAAAATGAAATTAAACTTCGCCTCAGCGCTGAAAAACAGATTGAACTAACTCTACAAAAAATGCGCGATTTAGAGAGTCGCATGAATGATTGGAAAGTGATGCAAGACGCGGTGATGCGTGATTCAAAAGATGCAATAATAAGAGTTGGTAACGACCTCTATAAAAAATTAAATGAGAACTACAAACAGGAAATTGAAACGACTCGTAATCTTCTCGGACGAATTTCTAAAACCGTTACCGACTTCTCTGAAAATTCTTCTGCTCCAGAAAAAATAGCAGCAAAAACTGCGACGCCAAAAATAACCAATGAAAGGGCTCCAAAACAAGAGATTAAAATTAGTGAAAATTCGTCGAAAAAATTTATTAGCGGCCTTGTCGAAACAATGAAGGCAAGTGGTCACCTGGTTAATAAAGATTATTTTTTGCCAGCTAATTTTGATGCGCATAAAGCTAAAATGTTACTTTGCGAAGTGGCTTTCGTCAGCAATGAAACACTCCACATTATTGATTTTAAAGCCTGTCACTATTTGACAGAATTTGAGCGACTGAAAGCTGGCGACAAAGCAGCAGCTGAAAATGATCTCAAACAAAAGCTCGACAGATATTTTACTTATTTGAGTGATCCAAAATATCGAGACTCGATTTCAAAAGTTATGTCGACAACCAAAGCAAAATTTGGCAAAATTACTACGATTATTGCTTTGCCTTCAAGGCTCGAAATACTAGATCTCAAAGAGATTCACTATCTTGATAAAGCCACAAGATTTGGATTTGAAGTCATGGACGCTGATGGCTTAAGCAACATCGTTTTGTGACCTTTATGCACCTTCTTGTTGGGCTTGGAAATATCGGCAAAGAATACGAGCAAACTCGACATAATTTTGGTTTTTTATTGCTCGATCAAATCATTGATGACCATGATTTTCAGCCTCAAGGAAAGAAATTTAAGAGCGAAATTTTTAGCGGCGAAATTGATGGAGAAAAAATTATCGCGCTAAAACCGCATACTTTTATGAACCTATCTGGCCGCGCCGTTATTGAAGCGGCAAATTTTTACAAAATTCCTCCAAAAAATATTTTAGTTTTTCACGACGAAATTGATCTTCAGCTTGGACGCGTAAAAATAAAAACCGGCGGCGGAAATGCCGGACATAACGGACTGCGATCAATCGATGAATCAATCGGCAGAAATTATGTTAGATTGCGCTTAGGAGTAGGAAGATCAGAGATTCAGCAGCTACAAGTTTCCGACCATGTTTTAGGAAAATTCTCGGCAGCAGAAATGGTCGAGGTAGACAAAACAAATGAAAAAATTTCCGAGCTAATCGGAGAAATTTTATCCAGAAATTACGACAAATTTTTGAATAAATTTTATTAGATCTCGATGCTCAAGACAATAACCAAACCAATCACCAAGCCTATCGCAACTTTTTTTAAATCAGAAATCGCCATCGGCATTTCTCTAATAGTCGCAACCATTGCGGCAATGCTTATTGCCAATTCTGAAAACTACGAAATTTACAAAATATTTTTTTCATCCCCTGCGCCCCTAAATATTGAATTTATTGGCCTTCACAAAGAAATGAATTATCTTGATTGGATTAATGATTTTTTGATGACGATCTTTTTTTTACTGATTGGCTTGGAGCTAAAAAAAGAAATTTTAATCGGCGAACTTTCAACGAAACGTAAATTAGCCCTACCGGCAATCGCCGCACTTGGCGGAATAATTTTTCCAATTCTGATTTTCTTTTTGTTTAATTTTAATCATCCAGAAAACATGCGCGGCTTCTCTATTCCGGCCGCCACAGACATTGCTTTCGCTTACGGGGTAATGTCACTTTTTGGCAAAAGATTTTCTAATTCACTCAAAGTTTTCTTAGTTGCGCTTGCGGTGCTAGATGATCTAGTGGCGATTTTGATCATCGCCTTTTTTTACTCACACGACCCAAACCTTTCTTACATCGCTCTTGCTTTTATCGCCTTACTTGGGCTCGGTCTTTTCAATTTTTTTAACTCCGAAAAAACCCATCTCTACCTAATTTTAGGATTTTTTTTGTGGCTGATGATTTTAAAATCAGGAATTCACCCAACTATATCCGGGATAATTTTAGCTTTATTTATTCCTCTACAAATTGGAAATAAATCGCCGCTTTCTCACCTCGCTCACAAAATTTCTCCAAGCGTAAATTTTTTAATTTTGCCACTCTTCGCATTTGCTAATGCCGGAGTTCAATTAAAAAAAATTTCTATCGATCTTTTTACCCAGCCCCTAATTCTCGGGATTGCTTTTGGACTATTCTTCGGCAAACAAATTGGGGTAATGTTTTTTGGTTTTCTTGCGGTAAAATTTAAAATTGCACATCTGCCACGCGGCACAAGTTGGCCCGAATTCTACGTCGCAGCAATCCTTACTGGCATTGGGTTTACAATGAGTTTATTTGTTGGCTCTCTTGCTTTTGCAGAAAGTAACTTGGCCAATAGCCTCGTGCTTGATGAAGTAAAAATTGGCGTAATTTGTGGATCATGTTTTTCAGCAATATTTGCAACTATCGTAGCTTTCAGCTTAAAAAGAGACTAAAAAAAATATTAACACTTGAACAGTAAGTAACGTCTTTTAACCAGCTCATATCTCCGTACCTACAACAATTGAAAAGCTCGCTTGCGCTTTTCTTTAACTAACAATTTATAATATGAACAAGCTTAATTCAAAAGCATCTAAGGCATTCTCGCTGATTGAACTGTCAATCGTAATCCTAATCATTGGCATCATCGTCGCAGGTATCACTCAAAGCTCTCGATTAGTTACACAATCTAAATTGAAATCAGCGCAAAACTTAACCTCAAGCTCTCCGGTAGCGGGCATAAAAAGTGTCTCTCTTTGGCTTGAGCCCACACTAGATGCCAGCTTTCCTTCTTCCCTAGATGATGAAGCTTTTATTACTCAATGGAACGATACTAACCCGCAAACACCATCAAAACTTTACGCCATTCCCGCATCTGGCTCATCAAGCCTTAACATCGCGTATGATTCAAATGGAATTAACGGCTTACCCTCAATTAAGTTTGCTGGCAGCGCTACAAATGCTGGGGTATTGTCGGTATCCACCACACCAGTTAGCACCGTCTCTCCTTTTCTTACCGAAACTCCGGTAATTACTGTTGACGATCCAAAAAACGCCAACGCCTTTACCGCTTTTGTTGTTTACAATCTTGCTTCCGATGCAACTACCGCCAGCATGTACAATATTCTTTATGATGGTGTCAGCGGCACGAATGGCAATGGCTGGGGATACTATAGAGCGTCAACTACTGGCATCAGGACTGCAGTAATTGGTGGTACCACTGCTACCGCCTCAACCGGCGGCGCAACATTGCCAGTTAATCGTGCAGAAATTGCTACTATCACCTTCAGCGGCAACCTTTTAGGCAGCTCAACTGGAACCAGGGTCACAAGGCTTTACATTAATGGAGCTAATGGATTCACCACTACCAATGGCATAAACAATCCTGACACAAACATAATTACACCAACCACTAGAATGCTCATTGGTAGCGCAAACCCAGCCGGTAACAACCCTTGGAAAGGCCTAATTTCTGAAATCATTATTTTCGACAGCGTTCTTAAGAACCAAGATCTTAAAGATGTCGCAAGCTACTTAAGCAAAAAATACGGCATCTCGCTTCAATAAGAATAATAATTAATTGTTTCTAACTAAACCGAGTCACTTGAAAAAGTGGCTCGGTTTTTTTACGTTTACAAAAAGGCATGCTTCCAAATTTATAAATTCTTCTTTCGACATGAAATCGATCTTAAAATACATACTTAGAAATGGTCTGCGTGACCGCCTCTATCTTGGTCTGCTCATCACTCTTATTGTTTCGTTTTCAATCTCGATCTTCCTTGGTTCAACCATGCTTGTGGAGCAGCAACACAGCACCGCCGCCTATATTACTGGATCATCTCGAGCAATTCTTGCCATTGGCATGATTCTCTTTGTGTGCCTCACCGTGAGTCGCGCTTTCGAAAATAAAGAAGTTGAGTTCATTCTCTCAAAATCAATCTCACGCGAACAATTTATTCTTGGTTATCTCGCCGGATTTTTTCTCTCTGCCTTCATAATTTTTCTGCCCCTGGTCATAACAATCGCAATCGTCACCAAGCCAACATTTTTTGGCCTAGCAATCTGGTCTGCCAGCCTACTTGCCGAACTTTTAATCGTGATTTGCTTCGCTCTCCTCGCCTCAATGATTCTCAAAAACTCCTTCTCTGCGATCATGGCCTCTTTCGCTTTTTACATAATGTCACGATTGATGGGAATGTTTGTAATGGCGATCGACTTACCAGAAGATTTTGTTGCCGCTAAAAATCAAATTCTCTCCGCGAGTTTAAAAATTCTTTCTGCCGTTTTTCCTCGCCTTGATTTATTTTCACAAAGCTCGTGGCTTGGCTACGGAATCAAAGATTTTGAAAGCCTCAAAATAATCGCAATTCAGTCTTTGATCTACATCCCGCTAATGATCTTCATGTCTTTTCACGACTTCAAACGTAAGCAATTCTAATGAGTCCGCGCTACTTTTTTTACCTCTACTCTCATAAAATTTTCTTCTGGCTTTTTGTTCTAACTTTCGGCTGTCAGATTTTTTTCTGGAAAGCTACTGAGAAATTCCGTGCCGATTTTGACATAATTCCACCCGTGCCAAATAAGTATGCGATCTCTGCAATGTCTCTCGGCGACAATGAATTTTTATTCCGCGCCCTGTCTCTGCGTCTTCAAAATTCTGGCGATATTTTTGCCGGCTTTATCGCGCTAAAAGAATATGATTATTCTCGAGTTTACCAATGGCTAAAAATGCTCGACACCCTCAACTCTGAATCACGCATAACGCCAGCTCTTGCCGCTTACTACTATTCACAAACTCAAAATCGCAATGACAGTCTTCGAGTTGTTGATTATCTCGACGAGCATTCCTCTGCAAATATTGACGCAAACTGGTGGTGGTTATTCCAAGCAATTTACCTTGCCAAACGTGCGGGAGATTTTGATCGCGCCCTAGAATTAGCAAAAAAATTAGCGCAAAATAATGCTAAAGATGCGCCGCTCTGGACCAAGCAAATGCCAGCATTCATCAGCGAAGAAATGGGTAATGGCTGTTTAGCATTTCAGGTAATTTCAAAATTAATCGCCGAGAGCGAAAATGGTGAAAGACAAATCTCCGCCGATGAAATGAATTTTATGCGCCACTTTATTTCCGAACGCTTGCGCCACCTCAAAACAGGAAAATTTGATCCAAGAAAATGTTCAAAAAAATTGTAGCCGAAGCTCTACTTGAAGACTTTGCTTTTGACGACATCACCTCTGATTTAACCATTCCGCAAAACCGCCTTGTGGCCTTTGAAATAAATGCTCGCGAACAAATTATTTTCTGCGGAAAGTCGCTGATTGAAGAGGTTTTTTTGCAGCTAAAAAAATCAGCGAAATTCAAAAATTCTGCGCTCGATTTTAAAATTTTAGTAAAAGATGGGTCACTCGTAAAATCAGGCAAATCAATTGCTCGCGGCCAAGGCGATGCCAAATTAATTTTTGCCGCCGAAAGAGTTGTTCTAAATTTAATCCAGCATTCAAGCGGCGTTGCAACACTCACACAAAAATTTGTTGCGGAGCTTGCGAATAAAAAAATTAAAATTCTCGACACTAGAAAAACTTTACCCGGATTGCGCGATTTAGAAAAATATGCGGTCACCGTTGGTGGCGGAAAAAATCACCGCCATAATTTAGCTGAAATGATTTTGATCAAAGACAATCATATCGCTGCTGCGGGCGGGGTTTCACAAGCGATTTCTGCGGCACAAAAATCACACGGTAAAAAAATTGAAATCGAGTGCGATAATTTTGAACAGGTCGCAGAGGCAATAAAATCAAAGCCCGACATCATTATGCTCGACAACATGAAGCCCGCAGAAATCAAAAAATGTGCAGCGTTAATTCGTAATCACAGAATTAAAATTGAAATTTCGGGTGGAGTTAATCTCGAAAATATTAAAAGCTTTTCGAAGCTCGACATTGATTTCATTTCAGTCGGAGCTCTTACGCACTCGGCGCGCGCGGTAGATATCGGGCTAGATGTGAGGTAAAATTTCCGGAGCCTCACATATCTCCCCCTTACCGCCTCTGAAGTCGCCTTCGTTTCTCGCAATGACGAAACTATTTTTGTCGAATATTTTGAAAAAATTAACGCAGTGAAGCTGCTCGTTTTTTACGATGGGCAGTAATCGCGAAGCGATGGGCCTCGTCGCGCAGGCGCTGCAGATAATGCATTGTCGGAGAATGTTTTGGCAAAGTTAGCGGATCTTTATTTGGGGCATAAAACCACTCCTCTCCAGCATTTCTATTCTCACCTTTTGCCATGCAGACT
>CAMBES010000037.1 GCA_945865855.1 Rhizobium sp. Q54
CTCAAAGACTCCATTCTTCCGGCATATTCCCTGTCTATTTCCTCTAGCTCTTTGGGAAAGGCAACAAGACCCCAAGTTCCAGAATGATGTGATCTAGCCAAATAGCTTGCCACTTCCTCAGGATCTTGTCTCAAGGTTTCTTTTGCTTCTTCATATGCCTCTTCAATTTTTTTTTCAGTAAGCCATGGTGTAATTGTAGCCTCGTAAGCAATTGAATTAGGAACTCCTAGCCAAGGTTTGGAAATATCCCCATTAGAAAGAAGTTTTTTGTAAACTTCTCTAAATAAGGCATTGCCAGCTTCAACCTCTACTCCAGCCCTTGTCGAATGAACCGCTTCCCCAGCAGCCCTTCTTAATTCAGCCTCTTTGGCCAATTTCTCGATAACATAATTATCCATCTTCTCCAAAACCATTAAATGATTTGAAGCTTCAATTTTATCAGTTGTCTCTGGAGCTTGAGCAATTGGCAACCAGGCCGATATTTCTAGCCAGCCCCTAACGGGCTGATTAACGCAACCTTCTAAATAGGCTTTAGCAATTTCATCTGCCCATTTGAGGTGATTTGGTTTTTGAACAAAAGCTTCTAGAACCGGTTTTGTGGAGTTGGCAATTTTTTCTAAAGTTTTTTCTATAGTTTCTTGTTGAGACTCTCCGCGCTGATCTATTCCTTCTGTTAAAAAACGAGTCAGTAAAGTCTTGATTGCTCTTGGCCTTGGTACTGATTCATCGGGATTAGTAGTTTTATAGGATTCAATCGCCGCTTCTAATTGGAGTTGAGGGATTAGGATGGTTATATCTGCTATTAAAGGCCTCAGACCCTCCTTAACTCTTTCATCAGTGGTTTTGGATAAAATTTTAAGTAGGGCTGTTTTTGTTTCTTCGGTGGCGAACACTTCTTTTCCAGCTGGGGTTTGGGCTATACTTAATATTGCGTTATTCACCAGCTTCGTCACTTCTTCATCAATATTTTTAGATAAGGTTTTAAGAAGAGTTGAAGCGATTTTTGTGTGGCCATTTTGAGCGGCAATCCTCAAAGCCGTGTAGCCATAATATGTTACGTTAACATCAGCTCCTCGAGCCAATAATTTATCAACGATTTCTGTGTGGCCATTTTGAGCGGCAACAATCAAAGCCGTGGATTCATCAGTTGCTCTTGCGTTAACATCAGCTCCTCGAGCCAATAATTTATCAACGATTTCTGTGTGGCCCTTTTGAGCAGCAAACATCAAAGCCGTGACGCCAGCAGCTGTTTCTGCGTTAACAGCAGCTCTTCGAGCTAATAATTTATCAACGATTTCTGTGTGGCCATTTTGAGCGGCAACCATCAAAGCCGTGCCACCTTCTGATGTTGCTGCGTTAACATCAGCTCCTCGAGCCAATAATCTATCAACGATTTTTGTGTGGCCATTTTTAGCAGCAACAATCAAAGCCGTGAATTTATCAGTTGCTCTTGCGTTAACATCAGCTCCTCGAGCCAATAATTTATCAACGATTTCTGTGTGGCCCTTTTGAGCAGCAAACATCAAAGCCGTGGCACCGGTAGATTTTTTTACTGCGTTAACATTAGCTCCTCGAGCCAATAATTTATCAACGATTTCTGTGTGGCCCTTTTCAGCAGCAACCATCAAAACCGTGGAGCTAGTAGATGTTTTTACTGCGTTAACATTAGCTCCTAGAGTTAATAATTCAGAAACGTCTTGGGTTAATCCATTTTCATCCTGAACCTCCCCAAGAGGATTTTCTGCGGCAGTGATTAATAGTGAATCTAAGTCTTCTTGTGAGATAGGAGATGCTGCTGAAGAGATAGGGGTTTTCATAAATTATAAAGACGAATTTGAGTTAAACTATAAGACTTATTATTGTTTTTGCGTGTCAGCAAACAGTCTTAAAACTTTTTGTTCTGGAGCTGCGACTGAAACAAATCAACAAATAAAACACAAAGATTAATTTTTTACGAACTCAAAAAGAGCATTTAAGAACAATCCCGAATAACTCACAAATTTCTCACCGCGTAACTGAGATTTTTTAAATTTTTCAAATCCAAAACATCTCTTCAATTTTTACGGTAATTCTCTCGCAAGATCAGCCGATATTCTAGCCGACTTTGTTGCTTTCGAGTTTCTTTGTGAATGATTGCGGCCGGAAGGGGAAGTTATTCCTTTTAGCTCCTCGAGCCAATAGTTCAGAAACGGTTTGGGCTGGTCCATCTTTCCCCAGAGCTTTCCCCAGAGAATTTTTTGCGTCCGTGATTATTAGTAAATCCAAGACTTCTTGTGGAGGATTATCTAGAGCGCCAACTTGTGGGCTGGGTTGACCGAATATTATCGACAATTGATTCAGTCTAAAAGAATTATCAATTTTTAAGGGCTCTAAAAATAGTAAATAAATTCAAATAATTCGGACTATTTAGGTTTGAGCTAAGCGGCAAAATGATTTAATGAAAATGGGTAAGACAATCACAACATACTTAATCGAAGGCAGCTCAACTGGTCTAAAATCTGTCTTCATTTCCAATAAAGTTTGCAACGCACTTTTCATTCCTCGCGCAAAACTCAATGAGTCAAAAAATCGTGAAGAGCTAAGTCGCCCATCCCTTTACCTGTTAATTGGCGAAGAAAACCAAGCCTATGTCGGAGAAACAGAAAATTTTATTGAACGAGTTAAAGATCACGATTTGAAAAAAGAGTTTTGGAACGAGGCAATAGCTTTCAGTGCAAAGGACAATTACCTAACCAAGGCAGATGTTCAATATCTGGAGTTTTTGGCAATTAACCAAATAAAAAAAGCTGATCGATTCAAAATTGAAGAAAATAAACAAAGCCCAAAAGCTCCAAATTTACAAGAACACCAACGTGATTCAGTTCATGAATTTTTTGAAGATGTGAAGCTGCTCAGTTCTTTTCTTGGTTACAAATTTTTTGAGGTAATCGAAGAAAAGACCAAGCACCTGTTTTACTGTAAAAGCGGCAAAGGAAGTGATGCCAGAGGCTTTTATGATGAGAATGGATTTACGGTTTTGGCTGGTTCGAAAGTTTGTAAAGAAACCACTAGATCTTTTAGTGCGGCAATGGATCGGGATTTCTATCTCAGAGAGTTTTGTAAAGAGATTGGCGACTTGTTCACAGTTGAAAAAAATATCACGTTCAGCAGCCCGTCAACAGCATCAACTTTTTGTCTTGGTATGAGAAGCAATGGTTGGACAAGTTGGAAAGATGAGGATGGTAAAACGTTAAGCGAAAAATTTAGGTAAATTAAGTAATTTTTTAATATTAGCGGTGATCGATACTGGTTTAGCTAACAACGCAACATCCACCATTTTTTCGAGGAGCCAAGATTGGTTCTGCGATTGATACTGTTGAGCCGCGAGTCATGATTGGTGCCGGAGAAGCAGAGGCTTGATCTGTTCTGTCTTTCCGTAACGCGGCAACAACAAGCGAGTCCTTCAATTTTGGAATGCCGCTTTCGTCCTTGCCGCTATCAATAATTTTTGTTGTTAATGTGTAGAAATCTTCTGGGTTTAGTTCTCTCACGGGGCCCAAGGCCTCTTGATCTCCAAGGCCAGAATTAATGGCCAAAGATGCTGATTCACTAACCAGGGCCGTAATAAGATCGTTTCTTGCCAATGCTTCTTGCCTAGCGTCTTGACGGTTTAACAAATCAAAAAATCTCTGATTTGCCAAAATCTCCGCTTCATGTTCTGAGAGACCTAAACCTGAATCTGGATCAATTGGATCAATCAAATATCTTTTATGCCAAGACTTGAGATCTTTGAGAGTCTTATAGGCCTTAGGACCAGCCCCTAAAATATCGTTATTTTCTTGATTTATTGGGCTGTTGGGATTTCTTTGGTTAAAACTTTCAATGATTGAATTTCTTAGTTCTCCCTCAGGAAGAGTAATTGCCAGAAGGAGCGAGACTTCTGTGTTTAAATTTCGAAGTGCTGGATGTCTCAATTGATCCTGCACTATTTGCCAATCTACACCATCGCGAGATAGAAGAGCTAAAACGGTTTCTGTGTGGCCCTTTTTAGCAGAAAGCATCAAAGCTGTGTACCCATCAGATTCTGCCTCAACATCAATTCCAACGTGAGATAGAAGAGCTGAAACGATTTCTGTGTGGCCATTTTCAGCAGCAATAATCAGAACCGTGGCGTCATCAGGTGATTTTAAGTTAACATCAGCTCCTCGAGACAATAATTGAGGAACGATTTCTGTGTGACCATTTCCAGCGGCAAGCATCAAAGCCGTGGAGCCATTAGATGTTTTCGCGTTAACATCAGCTTCTCGATTCAATAATTCAGCAACGGTTTTTGTGTGGCCATTTCCAGCAGCAGAAATCAAAGCCGAGAATCCATCAGATGTTTTCGCGTTAACATCAGCTTCTCGATTCAATAATTCAGCAACGATTTCTGTGTGGCCATTTCCAGCAGCAGAAATCAAAGCTGTGGAGCCATTAGATATTTTCGCGTTAACATCAGCTCCTCGAGCCAATAATTCAGCAACGGTTTGGGTTAATCCATTTTCATCCTGAGCTTCCCCTCGAGGATTTTTTACGGCCCTGATTAGTTGTAAATCCAAAGCTTGTTGTGCGGCAGAAGGCGCTGCTGAAATAGGGTTATTTTTCATAAAGATCTAATGATGGATTTGAGTTAAGCCGTAAGACTTATTATTATTTCTGAGTATCGGCAACCAGTCTTAAAACTTTTTTGCTCCACTATTTTCGAATTAAGTAAATCGAAAATAAGACACAAAGATTAATTTTTTACGAAGCAGAAAGAGTATTTAAGAATACTCTGAGTGACCCACAAATTCCTCGCCACGTAACTGAGATTTCTTAAATTTTCCAAATCCAAAACATCTCTTCAATTTTCACTGTAATTCTCGCGCAAAATCAGCCGATATTCTAGGCGACTTTGTTGCTTTCGGGGTTTTTTGTGAATGATTGTGTCTGCAATGGGCAATAATTCCTTTTAGCTCCTCGAGCCAATAATTCAGAAATGATTTGGGTTAATCTATTTTTACCCAGAGCTTTCCCAGAGGACTTTTTGCGTCCGTGATTATTAGCAAATCCAAGACTTCTTGTGGAGGATTATCTAGAGCCCCAAATTGTGGGCTAGGTTGACCAAATAGACGACCTATAAAATTTCTTGCTACTCTGGTAATCTTTTAATTATTTATTTTGTAATAAGGCTGTTTTTGACCTAGCAACCATTGTTCGAATAGAACCCGCTTAGATGATTTGGATATTTAGTGAAAGTTGTAATCTTCTAATAGTTTCGACTTCGCTCAACAGACGGATAAAATTAAGCGCGAACTAAATCACTGTAATCTTGCATAAGATCAAGAGTCATCTGGCTTGGGCTTGGGTAGTTGTGTTTGTTTTCAATTGAACCGATGCGGGTAAGTTCAGCGGCAGAGCCGGTTAGAAAAGCGTCGATCGCATCAGAAAATTCTTCTGGTTTAATGTGACGCTCAACAACTTTAATGCCGCGTTTTTTGGCAAGGTCAATTACGGTTAGGCGAGTGATTCCGTTGAGAAAACAATCTGGAAGCGGGGTGTGCAATTCGCCATTTTTCATTACCAAAAATAAATTCGCACCGGTCGCTTCAGCAAGGAAGCCGCGGTAATCAAGCATTAAGGCATCATTGTAGCCTTCGCATTCTGCTTCATGTTTGGAAATTGTACAAATCATGTAGAGGCCAGCAGCTTTTGAGGCCGTAGGTGCTGTTTCGGGTGAGGGGCGTTTGTAGCGGGCAAATTTTAATTTTAATCCCGCTTTGCGTGCCTCTTCTGAATAGTAAGGGGGCCATGGCCAGCAAGCGATGGCGACGTGAATTTTATTTTGCTGAGCAGAGATGGCCATTTTTTCTGAGCCTCGCCAAGCGAAAGCGCGCATGTATCCGTCGGTGATATTTTGTATTTCAGCGATTGCTTTTTTTGCTTCATTCAATTCTTCAACCGAGTAAGGAATGTCGAATCCAATCATCTTAGCCGAAGCGTGCAGACGAGTTGAGTGCTCGTTAAATTTAAAAATTTTTCTGTTGTAAATTCTCTCGCCTTCAAAAACGCAAGAAGCGTAATGCAAGCCGTGGTTGAGGACGTGAACTTTCGCCTCTTTCCATTCTACGAATTTACCATCTTGCCAGATGAAGCCGTCACGTTGGTCGAAAGGGATGAGATCAGACATTTTGTAGGTACCAATTGTAAGTTGTTCTAATGCCGTCAACTAAAGAAGTTTTAGCTTTCCAGCCGTAAGAATTAATTTTTGAAACATCGAGAAGTTTGCGCGGAGTGCCGTCTGGCTTAGATGCATCGAATTCAATCTCTCCGGTAAATTGAGTAATTTCTTTGAGAGTTTCTGCTAATTCGCGAATCGTTACATCTTCGCCGGTACCGATATTTGTAAGTTCGGTGATGTTTTTATTGTTCATCGAAAAGACGCATGCCTCAGCTAAATCATCAACATAAAGTAGCTCGCGCTTAGGATTGCCGCTGCCCCAAACTTGCATTGATTTTTGTCCGGAAATTTTTGCTTCGTGAAATTTGCGTAAAAGTGCAGGCAGAACGTGAGAATTCACGAGATCAAAATTATCATTAATGCCGTAAAGATTTGTCGGCATTAAAGGCACGAAGTCGCAGCCATATTGGGTGCGATAAGCCTCGCACATTTTTACGCCGGCGATTTTTGCGATCGCGTAGCCGTAATTTGTTGGCTCAAGTGGGCCAGTTAGAAGGTGCTCTTCTTTCATCGGTTGCGGTGCTAATCTTGGGTAAATGCAAGAACTGCCAAGGAAAATTAAACGTTTTACGCCGGCGACGTAAGAGTTGTGAATAATGTTATTTTGAATTTGTAAATTTTCATAAGTGAAGGCTCCGAGCTGTGATCTGTTGGCTTCAATGCCACCAACTTTTGCCGCGGCGAGAAAGACGAATTCCGGTTTTTCGCGGACGAAAAATTCAGCTACTTGTGCTTGATTAAGAAGATCAAGTTCGACGCGAGTTTTAGTAATGATATTGCTGTGGCCTTGTTTTTGTAACTCGCGCAGAATTGCCGAGCCGACCATGCCGCGATGACCAGCAACGAAAATTTTAGAGTTTTTTTGCATGTATTAGAATTTTTTTTGGAATCCCCTCACTTTGGCGGAGGTAATGCCTCACTTACTTGTTCTGAAATTCTCAAGAAAACTGAAATCAAGGAAGATGCTTAATTATTTACGAAACTAGTTTTCTGTCAGAATCGACCATCATTTTAACTAATTCTTTGAATTTAACTTTTGGTTCCCAGCCCAATTCTTTTTTAGCTTTTGAGTAGTCGCCAATTAGCAAATCAACTTCCGCTGGACGGAAATATTTTTCACTGATTTCAACGTATTTTTTCCAATCCAAGCCGACGTAACCAAAAGCTTCTTCGAGGAATTCTTTTACTGAATAAGTTTCTCCTGTCGCGATAACGTAATCATCAGCTTTATCCTGCTGAAGCATGAGCCACATGGCCTCAACGTAGTCACCAGCAAAACCCCAATCGCGTTTGGCGTCGAGATTTCCTAGGTAAAGTTTGTCTGTCTTTCCAGCAAGAATTTCAGCAAGACCGTGGGTGATTTTTCTAGTCACAAAAGTTTGGCCGCGGCGCGGAGATTCGTGATTAAATAAAATTCCGCTACAGGCAAAAAGATCGTAAGATTCACGATAATTTACGGTTAGCCAGTGACTGTAAAGTTTAGCGCAAGCGTAAGGGCTGCGTGGGTAAAAAGGTGTAGTTTCGCGTTGAGGAATTTCCTGAACTTTTCCAAACATTTCGCTGCTCGATGCTTGGTAAAATCTTGTTTTGATGCGCGTGTCTTTGATTGCATCTAAGATTCTGCAAGTGCCTGTCGCATCAATATCAGCGGTATATTCCGGCACATCAAAACTTACTTTAACGTGACTTTGTGCGCCAAGATTATAGATCTCGTCTGGAACAACTTTTTCTAGTAAGCGTGAAATTGAAGAAGAGTCAGATAAATCGCCGTAATGCAAAAATAATTTCTTACCGCTGATTTCTGTATCATTATAGAGATGATCAATGCGCCCAGTGTTGAAGCTGCTTGAGCGTCTAATGATGCCATGAACTTCGTAGCCTTTGCTAAGTAATAATTCGGTCAAATAAGAGCCGTCCTGTCCGGTGATTCCGGTGATTAATGCCTTTTTCATTTAGAGGGAATTGAGCTGGTTGAGAGATGAAGGATTTTTTAAGAGTAATTTTTTTGCACGCCAGAGAACGTGAAGTTTTTCTTTCAGATTCTTCGCATATTTGAGTTGGACAAAAACTGTTTCAAGTCTTTGTTTTAAAGAGTTTGCGCTAGATTGATTGGTGCCAATATTTTGATTAAAAACAGCGGCAATGTTGATTGGGAAAAAGAGATATTTTTTCTTTGTGACCAGAGCCATGTTGAATTCATAATCCATGCTGTAGAGATTTTTTTCGTTGAATTGGTGGTTTTCGAAAATTTTTCTGCGATAGTAAAATGACTCACCAGATCCTATCGGACAAAGCTTAATGAGATTTCTTCTTGTCATAGAAATTGCCGCGCTATTCAAAAATGAATTAGAAAATCCGATGCAATAACTATTGAAGTAAGCGACGTCAAAATTTGGATTAATTGCAGCGTAGTAAAAAAATTCCTCGAAGAAATTTTTGTGAAAAAAATCATCGCAGCCTAGAAAGCCGACGACATCACCATTAACATGTTTCAAGGCGATATTGCGTGCATTAGAAATGCCGCTGTCTTTTTCTTTGATCCATTTGATTATTTGCGAGAATTTTTTTTGGTAAGTGGAAATAATTTCATGTGTGCCGTCGGTGGAAATTCCATCGACAATTACAAGCTCTTTATTTTCATAGCTCTGCGCCAAAAATGATTCGATCGCGCAAGCAATGTGTTTCTCGCCGTTAAAAACGGTGATGATTACAGAAATTTTCATAAATTTTTTTTTCAAAAGATGTCCAAGGAAACTTTAGCTGACTTTATGAATCAACCCGTGGCTGTGGTTGGGGTAAAAAAAATTATTGTTGTGGCTTCGGCGAAAGGCGGAGTCGGAAAATCTACAATTGCTTGTAATCTCGCGGTTAGCGCTGAGCGCTCTGGCCTGAATGTAGCCTTGGTTGACGCGGATATTTACGGGCCGTCAATTCCACATTTAATGAATCTCGCCGAAAAGCCAGAGATGAAAGACAATTTGCTTTTGCCGCTAATGAGTCACGGCGTGAAATGTATTTCGATTGGCTCGCTGATTGATCCTAATGCCGCTGGAGTTTGGCGCGGGCCGATGGTTACGAAGATTCTTTACCAATTAATTCGTAGTGTGAATTGGAAAGCTGATGGCAAGGAGGTTGATCTGATGGTGATCGATATGCCACCAGGAACCGGGGATGTTTATTTGAGCATTGCCGAAAAATTTCCACTGGCCGGAGTGGTAATTATCTCAACGCCGCAAAGTCTTGCGGTGATTGATGTCGTGAGGTCGATTGATTGTTTCGCAAAGTTAAAAGTTCCGATTTTAGGCCTGATCCAAAACATGTCTTACTTGGAAAGTTCGGGCGAAAAAAAATATCTATTCGGCAAAGACGGCGCAAAGGATTTGGCGAAAAAAATGGGGATAAAATTTTTGGCAGATGTGCCATTGATCGAGGGAATTGGTGAAGTCGGGTCGATTAATTTAAGTTCAGTAGTAAAAGAATTAGCGTAAATCGACTTCTTCTGATTTATTGCTTGGGATGATTTTGCAGTCGTTTTTCTCGTAATTGCAGCGCGGGCAATAATGCAGAAGGTAATAAGAGGAGGGTAGTCGCGTGCGCAAACTAGCCGTGCTTGTGATTGTGATGATGTTGGTAAACCCCGAACAAAGACAAATATTCTGGATGTTGATTAATATCCTCGGGAGCCCCGTGGCAGCAAACGTGGTGATTAATACAAAAAACTAAATCTGTCTTTTGCATCACCAAATGAAGGTCGTGCGAGATCAGTAGAATTGTGCATCCACGCTCACTTCTAACCTCTTCAATAATCTGATAAAAATCCTGAATTCCGGCAATATCCATATATTGCGTAGGCTCGTCGAGCACAAGCAAATCTGGCTTTCCAGCAAGTGCACGAAGGAATAAAATTTTCTGCAATTGCCCGCCAGAAAGATCATGAATTTGTTTGTCTAAAATCTTTTCGACATTGAGGCGTTTAGCGAGTGCTTTATCAATCGCGCCATTTTCAAGTTGCACAAAATCGCGTGATGAGATCGGAATATTTTTTTCGATCTCAATCTTCTGCGGCATGTAGCCAATGCTGATTTTTTTATTACTAAAAATTTCGCCGCTAGTAGGTTTAATAATGCCAAGCAGAATGCGTGCGAGAGAAGTTTTTCCACCGCCATTAGGGCCAATCAATGTGGTGATTTTGCCTCTTTTTAGTTGCAGAGAAATTCCCTCAATGATTTGCTTTCCGTCGATTTTTAATCCGATGTTTTTTAACTCGATCAATGCCATTTTTTAGATTATTTTTGCTGTTTTTAATTTTTGCCAATCAGGCCTGGAGCCTTGATTTTGCTGCCTCAATTAATCCTGTCTACCAAATTGTTTTGGCGATTGGTGGCGAAGGTAATTTAATTATTAAGCCGGGCTCATCGGAGCATGATTACCAGTTAAAAAAAAGCGATATTTCTGCGCTGGTTAAAGCTGATTTAATTTTTTACGTAGATGATTCACTCGAGAAGAATTTTCCAAAATTAATTAAGAATTTTCAGCTTGAGAAAAAAGCTTATCAACTCTCTAAGGTCAATGGAATCAAACTCTTGCAACGTAGAGATGATCCAAAAAAACTTGATCCACATCTTTGGCTTGATCCAGAAAATGGAATAAAAATTGCAGAATTTGTTGCGCAGAAATTTTGCGAGACTGACGAAAAAAATTGTCAGAAATATCAAAATAATTTTCAGAAATTTCGTCAAGAAATCGCTAAAGTTGAATTAATAATAAAATCAGACTTAGCCGGCTTCGACACCGGTTACGCAATCTACCACGACGCTTACCAATATTTCGAAAATTTCTGTGCAATTAAGGCGCAAAAAATAATTTCTTACGACCATAATTCGCAGTTAAAAGTTAATGATTTACGCGGTCTAGAATCTTTAAAATGCCTGGTAAGTGAGACAACGGATGAAAGAAGTGCAGCGCAGAAATTGGCCAGAAATTACCAAATTAAATTTGTGACTCTGGATGTGATTGGTGTAGATGAAAGCTATGCAAAACTACTTACAAAAATTGCGCAGGGATTTGTGAATTGTTCTAAAAAATAAGATCTCTTGTCAGAGATGGTGCGTTAGAAAAAGAAAGAGATGAGCCCATTTTTC